>NZ_MKZL01000009.1:0-109349 GCF_002803315.1 Paenibacillus sp. GM1FR
CTGCCCAAAATGTCTGCAGTTTCGGTTAAAGTCCGGCCTTCCAAATGCAAACGGACAGCTAAATATCTTTCATACATGCGCGTACTATCCGTTTCTTTCATGGCCGTTGTTAGCTCTTCAATCTCTTCTTCATTTGTCACTTGAATCCCCGCCCTTTTCAGTTATTACTATCTTTTACCCGATTAGGCGGTTCTTAATTTTATGAGTTCAATCTATATAGTTTAAAGATTAGACTCTAAAACCGCAAACCGCAAACCGCAAACCGCAAACCGCAAACCGCAAACCGCAAACCGCAAACCGCAAACCGCAAATCCGAAACCCGGTAAGGCTTATATAACTTTTGCTGGAAAGTAGAGATTCAGCGAAATAGGTGCGGGGGAGTTTAAGGGTAGACTCCGATTCGTGAGCCTTCTAAGCTTCTGAATACAACCTTTATTAACCCGAAGTAACCAAGCTCTTACAAAACAAGACGCTAGGACACCGTCATCACCCTAGCTAGCTAAGAAGTTTGTATCCACGAAAACCCTGAATAGACTTCTACGAAGCTTGCTCCTCAGAACACTGTGGAACGGACTCTAACGAACCGACCACACTCTATTCGCCGAAAATCCGCACATACCAATTTCTAACGAATCGTAGGATCGTTGTTGTGCGAAATTATGCGAGTTTGTCGGTGATATGAACGAATTCTAGCCGAATACGGTGTCTGAGATTCGTTAGAATTTTCGTAGCATGATATTTGGCTAAATAAGGTGCACTGGGTTCGTAAGAGAAAAAAACTGCGAATTTGTAGCACCCTAAGTCTACTTTTACAAACCACTTAAATTTCGAATCCCCGAATAGGCTTCTACGAAGCTTGCTCCTCAGAGCGTCTTGGAACGAACTCTAACGAACCGAGCACACGCTATTCTAGGAAAATCTGCACATACCAATTTCTAACGAATCGTAAGATCGTTATTGTGCTTGAGTGTGAGAGTTATCGGCAATTTGAACGAGATTTAGCCGAATACGGTGTCTGAGATTCTTTAGAATTCTCATACTACGTTATTCGGCTAGATAAGGTGCGCTGGGTTCTTTAGATATAGAGCGAAGAGAAACTAACTCAAATTAAATCAAATTTAGATTCGCAACAGATCAAGGTCGAACTCGGGAACGAGTCCTTCTTTCATGGCGCGGCCAAGCAGTGCAGTGATTGCACCGTAACCATCATCACCCAGGTTGGCGCTGAACTCGTTAACGTACAGGCCGATATGTTGTGCAGCTACGTCAGGGTCCATTTCTTGGGCATGTTCCATAACGTATGCTCTCGACTCATCGGGGTGCGCCCATGCATATTCAACGGAGGCGCGTGCCCATCCGGCGAGGGCATGAGCATCCATGTTGCGACGTGCGATGATCGCTCCAAGCGGGATCGGAAGGCCTGTGTCGCTTTCCCACCAGTTCCCGAGATCTGTCATTAGTTTGAGATCATAATTCTGGTACGTGAAGCGTGCTTCATGGATGACAAGTCCGGCATCGATCTTGCCGTCACGTACAGCAGGCATGATCTGGTCGAATGGCATGACAACAATCTCGCCTACACCACTCGGAACATTTTGCGCTGCCCACAGACGGAATAATAGATATGCTGTCGAACGTTCACTTGGCACAGCAACCCGTCGTCCAGACAGATATGCTGGGTCAGTCGTGCCATTGGCGGTCAGAACCAAAGGACCACAGCCTCTGCCAAGTGCGCCTCCAGCAGGAAGCAGAGCATAGTCAGATAACACGTATGGCAGTGCTGCATAAGATATTTTCATCACTTCAGGTGTATTGGGTCCATCCGAATTTGCTGCCAGACCATTGGTAATATCAATATCCGCATAACGGACATCCAGCTTAGGTGCGCCCGGGATTAACCCGTGCACCCACGCGTGAAAGATAAATGTATCGTTTGGACAAGGGGAAAATGCAATTTTCATGATGTAATAACCTCCCGTAAAATGGAACTTGCAGCCTGAAGCGCATCAAGGGCATCCTTGATGCGCCAAGCGTCGCGGTCGCGTGGACCGACCGCGTTGGATATGGCCCGCAGTTCGAGTGCTGGCACGCCGAACTGCTGGGCAGCTGTTGCCACGCCGAAGCCTTCCATGCCTTCGGTGGCGGCATCCGGCACGCGGCGCAATAGCTCCGCAGCCGTCTCCGCTGTTCCGGTCGCCGTGGACACGGTGACCGCAGTGCCTCCGCTGACAGCGAGCCCAGCCCGCTGCAGTTCATGGCGCAGGCGAGCGGCAAGCTCTGCGTCCGCCGCCACAATGGACGAGCCGAATCCGAGCTCGTCCACACTAAGGAAGCCGTCTGGCGTCTGCGAGCCCAGATCGGCAGCAACCATAGCGTCGGCTACCACGAGGGAGCCGACGTCTGCCCGGCCGGGGAACCCACCGCCGATGCCGGCACTGATCACCAGCATGTAGGCTGGTGAACTACCGGTCCCGGCAAGGGGGCCCGGCCTTGAAGATGTGGCAGATGCCTGTGCCACATCGGATGGGCTTGGCGCGGTGGAACCCTGCGCCAACGCCCTAGTGCTTGCAGCCGCTACGGCATATGCCAATGTAGCGGCTGTTCCTGCTGCGGCCGAGGCTGGGCCAACGCCCGCAGCGATGACGTCAAATCGTTCCGCGGCCGTATTTCCCAAACCACGGAGGACCGCATCTTTCTCCGCATCAACCGCGGTTACAATTAACACACGTTGTGATGAATTTGCTTGTACCGGACTAGTATCTGAAGTCGTTGTTGCCCCGCTTAATTCTCCCTGTTGGTCACTAGTCTCGAATGAGGCGTTCGCTTTATTATTCTGATCTTTATCCTGTCTATGTTCATTCATCTCGGATTCTCCTTATGAGGTATTAGAAGTGTAACATATGCCTCCATAGTATCTTTCTTACAGCAAGCTTCTAGTTACACTTCTTAGGGTTACTACTTACTTCTATATTTTCGTGTAAATGTATAGTTCAGCTTATATAAATGGAATTCGGGCATATATTTGTCCACTACAAAAGGACATTTATCTTGATTTTGTCTTTCAAAGAGTGGACACTTTTTCTAAAAAGATACTATATCCATCCATGAATATGAAACACTACATATAGATGTTTTCAGATATAAAATTAAAAATAATCTATATGTAGGATATCAATTCCGAGGTGCTTTCTCATGTACTTGTCCACCCTTTGAAAGACAAATATGCAATATGTATGCTCAGTGCGGACAGCACGAGTTGGCACTCCAAACGAACAGATAAACGATTGAAAAGGCCGGAGTCTGCCCGACCCATTCAACGCGAATGATATACAGACCTTCGGATTTTTAGACCAACAAGCCAAATGAATAACGGGCCCATTCTACACTCGACCACTGCATAGTAGCTCATTTGTGCAAACCCGAATTTAAGCAAATACACAGTTTTGCTAACTCTTATAAGCTACCTGCTAAACAGCCACTACTGTGCAAACAATAGGTCTACAACACAACAAACGCATAACAGACCTAACAATCAATCAGGTTAAACGCGCACAAAAAGTAACAAAGATAAAGTGATTATTGAACAATATTTCATCTCCATCATAACGGAAGGGGAAAGACCTGAACAACCTTTGCATGTAATTCTGTCAAAAGCGGTCAAGCAAAGGTTGCGGGTAGCCGTATCACTTCGAGTAGCCACATCTAGTCACATCGCTTCAGATAGCCGTTTTGCCTCACCTCATGTGAACGTCATCCTGATCGTGCCGCGTCCTAAGCCAGAATGAACCTCTTCCAAAAATTATATATGTCATTTAAACCATATAATCTTTCTTTATTAACGTACTCCCAATAAAACAAGAAGTCAAAGTCAACAGTTGACAATCTGATTTAACTGTATTAATAATAGTAGTACAGTTAATACACCTAAGAGTTGAATATGTACGGCACTACAGCTGTACAGCTTAGGTAACGCCTTTTTCACCTAGATAACTACACATACACCTCAGTTACAGTCATTTAAAACCCATGGGTTATTTCACACATTTACAGAAAGGAGGTGCGGGATGTTCGAATTAGATGTACGCAGCCGTAAGGCGATCTACGAGCAACTAGTGGACAAAGTCAAAGAAATGATCGTATACGGTATTCTAAAGCCCGACGAGCAGCTTCCTTCCGTTCGTGCGTTATCCACGCAGCTGACCGTGAATCCAAATACGATTCAGAAAGCGTATCGTGAGCTTGAACGTGAAGGTTACATTTATTCTTTGCAGGGAAAAGGGAGCTTCGTATCATCGTCAGTGGAACATCCGAATGAAGCCATGAGAGATGAGATCAGAGAGTCTCTGGTGAAGTTGATTGCAGAAGCTTCGTATTCCGGTTTGACAAAAGCGGATATGACGCTTTTGTTTGAGGAAGCGATGGCCCGTATAGAGAAGGAGGAGCCTCATGATTGAGCTGAATCAAGTCGTCAAAGCATTTGAACAGGAAAAGGCAGTGGATGGCGTAACGATGCACATACATAAGGGGTCGATCTATGGTTTGCTCGGTTCCAACGGGGCAGGCAAGACATCGCTGCTCAAAATGATGGCTGGTATTTACCGTCAGGACAGCGGGACTGTTCGTATCGAAGATAATGAGATTTATGAAAATATGGATCTCAAAGGCCGCACGATTTTTATGGCAGATTCACCCTACTTTTTCCCGCAATCTTCAATAACTCAGATGGCTGCATTTTATCGTTCTGTCTACCCGCGCTGGAATGAGGAGCGGTTCAAGCAACTGGCCACCGTATTCAAACTGGATGTAAAACGCAAGCTGCATCGCATGTCCAAAGGCATGCGCCGTCAGGCAGCCGTATGGCTGGGACTTAGCTGTATGCCTGAAGTGCTGCTGATGGATGAGCCGATTGACGGCCTTGACCCGGTCATGCGCCAGCAGATCAAAAACTTGCTGTTCCAGGAAGCAGCTGAACGTCAGGTAACCATTGTCATCTCGTCCCACAACTTGCGTGAGATCGAAGATCTGTGTGACCATGTGGCGATTATGCACAAAGGCCGAATTATTGTAGAGAAAGATCTCGATGATCTGAAGGCGGATACGCATAAAATCCAGGTCGCTTTCCGCCACCCGGACCATGCCAAAGCCATGGATGAGCAGATTGATATTTTGCATGAAGAGAAACGGGGAAGTGTATCCCTGTACATTGTCAAAGGTAACCGACAACAGGTAACGGATCAATTCCGTATACATGATCCGTATCTGCTGGATGTACTGCCTTTGACGCTAGAAGAAATCTTTATCTATGAAATGGAGGACGCAGGATATGATATTCAACCGATTGTTCTGTAACCGGGGCATCCTGATCCAAAATTTCAGACAGCATGGATGGATAGGCATTTTATATCTCATCACATTGTTGTTCTCACTTCCGTTATATATCGCTACCGAGTACAGGGATGTGCCACAGCAGATTATAAGTTTGTTTCAGGCCAATGGTGAAGTGCAGATTCTGTTCGCTATCACACTGCCCGTAGCGGCTGGAATCTTTCTTTTTCGGTACATTCAATCTGGTGCACCTTCGGATCTGTTCCATAGTTTGCCGTTACGTCGTAAACATCTATTAACGGTGAATCTGTTGACCGGATATGCCATGATCCTGATTCCAATCTGGATTACAACTGCGATTACCGGCTGGGTATGGGCGGTACTGGATCAACCTGCGTTTCTGTTTGATGGCAGTACAATCTGGATGTGGGGCTTGAGCATGAGTATCTACTCGCTGTTTATGTTCATGCTAACTGTGGCGGTGGGCATGTGTATTGGTCAATCTGTATTGCAGGGACTCACCGTGTATGCACTCGTCTTGTTACCTGTTGTCGTATGGTTCATTATGTCACTTCATCTCCAGCATTATTTGCTCGGTTATGCTTTTGAAGAAGTGGGCTTTAATGCGGAGAAACTCTCACTTGTCCTGCGTGTGGGTTCGATCAGTAACCTCCCTGTAATCCGTCAGGAGTTAATTATCTATGCTATATTTGCAATCCTGTTTATTCCTCTAACCTATGTACTTTATGCGAAGAGACAGGTTGAATCTGCTACTCAAGCAGTTACGTTTAAGCTTATAAAACCTATATTCCGCTTTGGATTGATGTTTTCATTGGTTCTGATTGGCGGAGGTTACTTTACAATGATTGCTCCAAGAGGATCAGCTGGATGGGGAATCTTCGGATATATCCTCGGAGGAATTGTAGGTTATATCGTTGCGGAGATGATTATTCGCAAAACATGGCTGATCTGGAGCAGCAGGCTGCTACCCAAGCTGATTCTATATGGTATCATCGCTGGTCTGATACTGTACGTACCTATTGCCGACTGGAATGGATACGCCGCTCGAGTGCCTGAAATGAGCAAGGTGAACAGCATCAAGCTTGGTGGGGAGAGTTATACCTACAGTAACGGTGTCAGTCAGAAAAAGGACGATGCTCACCTCTATTCTAATGATCCGGAATACATGGGGGCAGTTATCGCTCTTCATCAAAAAATTGTTGATTCCGATCTTCCTTTACTGGATGATCCAATTAATACAGGTATGCGTAATGACGAGTCTATATTAATTAACTACAAGCTGGATAACGGCAAAGTGATGAAACGTAAATACTACATTCCAGAAGCGGAATTCCATCAGGAATTAATGGCTCTGAAACAGTCTCAGGATTACAAAAGAGTCGCCTTTGAAACGTATAAGCTGGATGAAGATGCGTTAAGTTTCGGCATTCGCTCTGCCATAAGTTCATACCGGAAGGTTTATATTAGCAATCCGGAGCAAGTCCGTGAGTTCAAAGCATTGTTGAAACAGGACATTTTGGATCAGACCTATGAAGAACAGCGCTCCCCGTGGCAGTCGTTTGCCTACGCGGAGATGAATCAGGATTCTACTTCGAAAGATCCATTTCAACCGAGGGAGATGTGGAATTTTGAGATCAAACCTAGCTATGATCGGGTATTGGCTTGGCTGAAGGAGAACAAGTTATACGACCAGTTGCTTGTCCAGGCAGATGAGATTGTCTCCGCTCAGTTTGCGAAGCAGGAGATTAACAGTCCGGGTTCGCTTCAGTGGACTACTCCGCAGCCAGAATATATCGATGGAAATCTAAGTGGTAACAAACAGATAGCGACTAAAAACAAAGAAATCATTATTGATTTGCTCAAACGTCAACGGTCTGGTTATCTAACAGAGAAAGATACCATTTATCAGATCAAGTTAAATGTAACTCGTGGCGAGAACATCTACATGATGCTGAAAGAAGAGGATCTGACCGAGGAAATGAAAGCTATTTTGGTCAATCAATAAGCTGAGCTGTATCAGTTGTTAACTATAAGCGGGAAGGGTTCTCCCGTTGATCGAAAGTTTTATTCAACCAGTGAAACCAGATTTACTTGACCAGACACAGTGAATGGAATATATTAGAAAAAGGAAAGGTTCGAGCGACTCGTTCAATCGAATCTCATATGGAACGGCTTATGAGGGAAGCACCCGTAAGAGCAGGCAAATGCCTGACTTGCGGGTGCTTTTTTGTCGTTCGCTGATTTCGTTGGCTATTCTGCTAAATATTTTAGAAGAAAGGGTGTAGAGACGCATGCAAACAGAAGCATGGAAGGAAACGATAAATGAACAGGAGGCCATGGCATGTTGTTCCCTATTGGAACGATCAAGCTCTCATAACTTCATAGATCACTATGGTTTATTAGAAGAAAAGAAGGGGCGACAGCATAGCGAAGATACAGCTACAGAAGATATAGCTTCAATGGAGATGAGAGACATTCTATTCCCTTCTCCAATAGCAGGTAGCCATAGTCACATGATGGAACAAAGTAACGTCCGGCGTCGTCAATTGCCATCGATGACTCATCTTATTTTCAGATCACGCCTGCTTATAGGGCTTGTAATTCTTTTCAGCGCAGGCACGATCTATTTTGCTTCTTCAGTGGAGGCTGCGGGCATAGATCTTGGCGTAACAGCGCAGAAAGCCTGGGATTCCGTTTTGAATAAAGCCGACGCACAAACCAAGTTAACGTTGAAGCAAGCGTACGAGAAAGTGGGGAACTGGAAGACACAAGAGCAGGCTTGGGAGCAAAAGATAAAGACACTTCATGCCGCCAATACCGCCGAATTGGAGCGATTACGTGTAGAAATAAGACAAACCGATGATGCGAAGGTCGCAGCTCTAGCTGAAAAGGTAAAGCAAACCCAAGCCCGATATGAACCACTATTCGCCCTCTATAGTTCAGTCAATAGACAGTTGGATGCAGCCAAAGCCATCAAAAATAAGGAATGGAGTGCAGCGATCCGCACTCAGGCAGAGACGTTGAGACCCGTTGTGAAACTTGCCAGAGAAGACATCCGGATCAAGAAAAAGGAACTTGCTGAAGCTCGTAAACGGAAGAGCGCTGAAATAAAACGTTTACGAGCTATGCTAGCAGGGGCCGACTCCACGAAGAAACAGATTCAAACGGCTAAAAAACAGGCGAGTCTGGCAAAAGAACGATATTCCAACGCTCTACAACAGTTCAAACAGAGTACAAAACAAAGCCAAACGTCACGTGTACTCAGCTCATTGAACACATTGGCGTCTGCAGCAGAGAAGTGGGCAGGAACAAAACAAAGTATTCATACACTGGAGCAAAACGTATCCACTACGTATGTGAAAGTCAGACAGGAAATCGCCAAGAGACCCAAATAAGAGGAAACCCGGTTCTCTCCGCAACGTACACAACTTTAGATGTAAAGACGCTTCGATGATGATGGAACGAGGTGAAACTATTGCAGTCCAAGTTGGAAACGAAACGTACGGGGGCAAAAGGTTTTAAACGTAAACGTTACTGGATTCCCAGCGTTGTACTAATTTTGATCATAGGTTTTATTGGGATTGGCACACAATGGACACCCAAAATAACGGTATTTTTATTAAAATCATTAATTGAAACTGCTAATCCAGACACAAATAGCAAGGACACTACGCTCTCGGATGGGATAACTCGTGTTGCGGATGTACCCTATGCAGACGAAGGGCGTAATGACAGTACGCTGGATATCTATTATCCTTCCGTAACTTCGGAACCTTTGCCTGTCGTGCTATGGGTTCATGGCGGTGGATGGGTCTTGGGTGACAAAGAGGACATCGCAGATTATGCCGTACAATTAGCCAAACAGGGTTATGTTATCGTCAGTATGAATTATGCGCTCGCACCAGATACGACATATCCCACTCCCGTGATCCAGACGAATCAGGCTTTGATGTATGTGAAGAACCATGTCAGCGAGTATCAGGGTGACCCGGATAACATATTTCTCGCAGGCAACTCGGCAGGTGCCCAGATTGCAAGTCAGACTGCGGCCGTGGTGACGAATCCATCCCTAGCCAAGCTGATGAATATAACACGAGTAGCCCAACCGGATGATTTGCGCGGGGTTCTTCTATTCTGTGGTCCTTACAATCTAAGTACAGTAGCGGAAACAGGGTTTCCACTCATACGTACATTTCTCTGGTCATATACCGGAGTCAAAACATTCGAAGACTACCCGAGACTGAATGAAATGTCGACTGTGCTTCAGGTTACTGCGGCGTACCCACCTGCATTCATTACCTCAGGCAATGTTGACCCGTTGACCAGTCAATCGATTGAGCTGGCACAAGTCTTGAAGCGACTTGATGTTGATACGGAAACGTTATTTTTCTCGAACTCCTCAGAGAAGCTGGGACATGATTATCAATTTGATCTGGAGAGTGAAGCTGGTCAACAGGCGATACATTCGGCAGTACGCTTTATGCAACAGTATAGTCGATGAGCAGACAAGTCTGTGGTACACTCGAAGCAAATGAGGGCGCAGGAGGAGAAGCATGGCAGACAAAGAAGATTTGACCCGGTTCGGTGTGGCATTTCCTACACCTCTGATTGAGCAGTTTGACCATTATATTGAGGAACAGGGATACAAAAACCGATCTGAGGCTTTCCGTGATCTTGTTCGCAAAACATTACTGCAACCTTCTGCATTACAATCCGACCAGGATGTGGCAGGCACCATTGTGATGGTCTACGATCACCATATCAGTGATCTTCCCATTCGTTTGATGGAGCTGCAACATGAGGCGCATCATGACATCATCTCCAATATGCACGTGCACCTGAACCATGACCAATGTCTGGAGGTAATTGCAGTGCGGGGAAACCTGGGACGATTACGTCATCTGCATCAACAGATTCAAGTGCAAAAAGGGGTACTGTACGCTGAGCTGTCTGTGACTTATGTGGATGAACTCAATAAACTGGCTCATGCTCAGAGTCATCAGGATGGCAATCCGGATCAAAGTCTGGATCATCACAATCAAAGTGCAGGTCAGCATGGTCACAGCCATCATCATCATCGCTCTGCAGATTAAATAAATAAGAGTGAAATTTTGAAAAAATAAGTGAATGTAATTAAAACAGACTCTGGGTTAGACATGAGATGTCCCTTCATCGTAGACAGCAGAAAAACAAACTCCTACGTCTACGATGAGGGGAGTTTTGTTTTGTCTAAACGAAGTTTTGTTTCTTTAGAAATTAAACTGCAGGTTGTACAACGCTGTCTTGAGCTCCAATTCAATCCGAATGTAGAAGCTAAACATTTTAAGGTAAGCAAGAATTCAGTACAGGATACAGAGTACATGGATTGGACGGGTTAAAGGTACCGAAAACCGATACTCAGGGATTGAATGTAAACCTGCTCATAAAGGGAAAAGATGCTCTCCTGTGATTAAAGAGCTTAAAAATAAAAGCTCAAAAACGTATTGCATAATGGAAAAGAAGTGAAGCATCTTGTTTCATAGGTACTCATCCCATGCAGATAATAAACTCGTGATGGATACCTTGAAAAAGGCGTACGCCAAACATTCAGGTGAGCTGCCTATGAGCTAGGGTGACAGAGGCGTTCAGTACGTACACGTCTCATGAGTAGAACCATCTTCAGTTGAAGTACGGATAAACGAAGAGGAAGTTTCGTGTAAGTAGCTGTCTGGATAACCAACCGACTGAATGATTCTGGGGAACTTATAAGTTATAAAGTTATTATCTTACGAAGTATGGCACCTACGAAGATCTTTATAGCGCCGTTAACAGGTATATTACGTAACTAAAATAACTACCGTAGACAGAGAATTTGGAAGGTATATATCCGAACGAATACCAACGTGCTGCATAAAAAAAGATGCCTTAGCGCGTCAAACGAGCTAAGGCATCTCAATGAACTCATTTTTAGTTTTTAACTGCTACTTTACAGGGAGCAGTTCAAGATGTAGGTGGCCTTCTGTAATTAAATTTGTTCTAGGATTTATGATTGTACAAATGCTCAATGATAATATTTTGTAATTTATTGCTGTACCGTATCTCAAAATAGTTAAGACACAGTAAGACAATTATCAGCACCAGCAGAACAGACACAATTTTTTGGAATTTACTCATTACCAATTATACCCCCACATTGAATGTGTTACTTAAATCGAACATGTGTTCAATGGCACTGTGCCATTCCGAAACATGACTGACCTGTACTCCGGTGTAAGTAGATGCAGGATTTGCTTTCCAGCTGCTACCTAATTCAAGTCTATCTGATCCTTGGAGATTCTTTAAGAAACCAGGTGTGATTATCCACTTTGCTGTATCTGCACTTGTGTTCTCTGTGACAGAAATGTTGGGATTACCATCGTAAGTAAAACTCCACTCTAAACCCCACGGATACGCAAATGAAACTGTGTAAGGTCCACTACTTGAGGTTTTAGGAGAAGCACTATATAAATCATCTTTTGCGTAAATTACATCATGAGTAACTGTTAACTTCTTGGAATTGGTAGAGCCCAAGTTTGTTTATTCGAATAATATCTTTGATTGCGAAATAATCAAATTTTGGATCTGACTCATTATTTTCTTTGTACAGAAACCATTGAGTAACCATTTCACCACTATATTGTCCATAAAGGCCGACAAGAGTCCTAATATCAGTTGTATTACTTTTTAAATAGTAGCAGAAGGAGTAATTTGATTCGCTCTTTCTTCGTGATTGACGATTTGATTTAAAATAATTGATGCATCCGTAGGTATTTCGTTTCCGTTTTCATTCATGTTTTGCTAGTTAAGCAACAACAATTTATAGTTTTTATCCTCGAGTGTATAACCCACAATCTCTTGTTCGGTTGTTTCTCTTAGGCCGCTTTTTAGTTCACCTTCGTTTTGTTGAACATCATTTAATGACGAGCGATCTTACTTCCCCCCTCAGCTTCATTACTTACTTTAAACTCTAACGGTTGGTTTAAAAGCTCCTCATATTTCCCCGAAGTCAGCCCACCATATAAGTAAACCTTTTTCCCGCCTTGAAGTGCTTTTTGTAAGAATGATCTCAGTTCAGGGTTGATTGCAACTTCCTTTACATCATATGGGAAAAAGCTGTAATCATTAAGGTCATGTAAATCAGAACTAGGTTTCTCTAGTACAATGTTTGACTGTGCCACGTTTTTGCTAATTTCTTCAGTGGTAGCAAAAAACAATCCTTCTTTTGGTTCAACAGAAACAGGAGCTGCATACAAAGATGAGCTAGTCACTGAGAACATAAGAGATGCACCAGGCTTAATCCAAATAATTTCACCTTACTCTTAGACATTTCTTCACTCTCCTATGGTTTTTCCTGCTCTTATAATATATAAAAACTAAAAATGAAAAAAGTTTTATAATAATTTAATTTTAATGTTATTTAGTTCTTCTTTGGTTCCGAAACTTTTGTGCGTCATCCGAGCTATGACATCTCAATTCAAGATGCCAACGGTCTGTTTTTTTGTTATTTGTTATAATACCTGACTCTCTATAAGCGATCCAGATGCTCGATTATAGAGTTTACCCGGATTTTTATCTAAAATATGAAAAAATATGGATTACGAAGTTAACTTTGTTGACATATGATTTGTGTTTTGTGCTACAATTTCTCTAAAAAGTAACACGAAAAAGTGAGTGCAGCACAACTTTAGAGGGGGAACGACCAGAATGGGCAGATTTTCATGGAGATGGGGAAAACGAAAAGGTAGAACAGGATTAGGCATTTTACTTGTATGTTCCATTGGTTTATCTGGTTGTGCGCAGGGCACAGCACCAACAGCTTCATCAGCAGAGAATGGACAGTCAGGAACAACCTCAACCAAAGACGAATTGGTGCTGGCCGTTGGCACCGAGCCGGAAGGCGGGTTTGATCCGACAACCGGATGGGGGCAATATGGGTCACCGCTTTTCCAGAGTACCTTGCTGAAGAGGGATGCCAAGTTACAGCTGGTTAACGATCTGGCTACCGCATACTCAGTTAGTGAAGATGGGCTGACCTGGACGGTTACGCTTCGGAACGATGTGAAATTCTCTGATGGGGAAACCCTGACGGCTGAGGATGTAAAATTTACGTTTGAAACAGCTGCCAAGAGTGGGTCCGTGATTGATCTGACCAATATGGCTGATGTACAGGCACCTGATGATAGCACGGTCTTATTTACACTGAAGTCGCCGCAGTCTACATTCATCAGTCTGCTGACGACACTTGGCATTGTGCCTGAACACGCCTATGGTGCCGATTATGCAGAACATCCGGTCGGATCAGGGCCGTACAAGCTGGTTCAGTGGGACAAAGGACAACAGGCTATCGTTGAGGCCAATGAAGAATATTACGGTAACAAGTCTGCATTCCACAAACTCACCTTCCTCTATCTGGATGAAGATGCGGCCTACGCCGCTGCGCAGGCAGGTACGGTGGATATCGCTGCTATCCCGGCAGCGTTTAGCAAACAACAGGTGAATGGTATGACTTTGGAGGCCGTGAAAACCGTAGATAACCGTGGCATCATGTTCCCCATGCAACCTGCTGGTGCCAAGTCGGGCGAGGGTCTTCCCGCAGGGAATGATGTGACATCCGATCTGGCGATTCGCCAAGCGGTGAACGTTGTGATTGATCGTAAGGCTTTGGTTGAGGGCGTACTGGAAGGGTACGGTCGTCCGGCTTATTCCGTCAGTGATGATCTGCCTTGGAGCAATGCAGAAGCTGTATTTACAGATGCCAATCTCGAAGAAGCGAAGCGCATTCTGGCGTCTGGTGGCTGGGTGGATGCGGATGGTGATGGTATCGTCGAGAAAAACGGCGTTAAGGCCGAGTTCAATCTGCTTTATTTTGCAGGTGATTTAACAAGACAATCTCTGGCACTGGCTGCTGCGGATATGGTAGCCCAGGCGGGAATCAAAATCAATGTTGAAGGCAAAAGCCGTGAAGAGACGAAAAAGATGGCTTACTCCAACGCTGTATTGTTTGGGTGGGGCAGTCATGATCCTTTGGAAACCTATAACCTCTATAGCAGTACTCACAAAGGAGAAGGGTATTACAATGTGGGGCTGTATAGCAATCCTGTCGTGGATTCTTGGATGGAGAAAGCCCTTCAGGCAACAAGTGAAGAAGAGGCATTGCCGTTCTGGCAGAAAGCGGAATGGGATGGAACAACAGGTTTCAGTTATCAGGGTGATGCGCCATGGGCGTGGCTTGTGAACATAGATCACCTGTATCTGGTTACGAATGGCCTGAACATTGGTGAGCAGCAGATCCACCCCCATGGTCACGGCTGGCCGGTGACAACCAATCTGGAGGAATGGTCCTGGGATAACAGTACAAAGTAGGAAACGTACCGGTAGCTTTAGCCTGAATTGGGGAGAGATTGGATGACAGGCAGGAATGGATGGGCCAGATTTGTTGGTTTTAAAATGTTGCGACTTGTATCTCTATTGGTTGGAGTCAGTGTGTTGTCTTTTATATTAATGCAATTCTCTCCTGTTGATCCGATCGAAGCTTACATTGGTGGAGACATGATCAGGGTAAGCGCCGAACAGCGCAGTTTAATCGAAGAACGTTGGGGATTGAATGAATCTCCCGTGGAACGATTACTAACCTGGGGACAAACGCTGATTCAGGGAGATCTGGGGACATCAATGATCTACAGACAACCTGTAGCGGATATTATCCAGGAACGATTCATGAATTCTGTCGCACTTATGGCTGTAGCTTGGATATTATCTGGCATCATTGGTTTCACTCTTGGTGTAGTTGCCGCCATGAGACGGGATTCGAAGCTGGATCGCCTGATCTGTTGGTATTGTTATACGCTGGCTTCCACGCCAGTATTCTGGATTGCGCTGTTGTTGCTGATGGTATTTGGTGTGTGGCTTGGATGGCTTCCGGTTGGGCTTGGAGTACCCGCCGGGATGTCAGCTGATCAGGTTACATGGGGAGATCGGGTTATTCATATGATTTTGCCAGCGTTGACTCTCAGCCTGACCGGGGTAGCCTCTATTGCTTTGCATACCCGGCAGAAGCTCACAGATGTGCTCGAGTCAGATTATATTCTGTTTGCGAGAGCGCGAGGTGAGCGTGGATTTCAGCTGTTCCGTCGACATGGGTTCAGACATGTTGTTTTGCCAGCCATCACGCTGCAGTTTGCTTCGTTCAGTGAACTGTTTGGCGGGGCTGTGCTTGCAGAGCAGGTATTTTCATACCCTGGCCTTGGTCAGGCGACGGTTCAGGCGGGGTTGCGTGGAGATGTTCCACTGCTGCTTGGACTTGTGATGTGCAGTGCGATTTTTGTTTTCACAGGTAATATGGTTGCCGACATTCTGTATCGCTTGATTGATCCACGGATGAAGGAGGAGCTGATGTCATGAAGCAGACGGTAGAACGCTCCTCCGAGCAGACGACAGAAACAGCCAAAATACAGAAAGTGAAAACTGCGAATCAAGAGGTACGGTACAACATTAATACCGGGTCTCTACAAGCTGGGAATGGAACAGGAACATCACGCCCATCGAGAAAAGATTATACGGCTGCCAGAGACCAAAATTTCCGCAACCCTCGCCAAAGAGCGGTGATCTGGGGAAGCCTCGCGGTGATCTGGATTGCCGTTGTGTGGTTGACGGGCAGGCTGCTTCCGGCTGGTTCTACGCTGACTTCACTAATGGATCGGAATTTGGCTCCAACCTGGGCGCATCCATTTGGCACAGATTGGCTCGGAAGAGATATGTTCATGCGTACGTTAAAAGGATTGGCAACCAGCATTCAAGTGGGATTGCTTGCTGCATGTGGTGGCGGATTGATCGCACTGCTATTGGGTTTGGCTGCCGCTTCAAGCAAGGCTGCTGACCGGGTAATCTCATGGATTATCGACTTGTTCCTCAGTGTACCTCATCTGGTATCGCTGGTTATGTTGGCCTTTGTATTCGGTGGAGGTTTGGCAGGAGTTGCGGCAGCGATTGCGCTGACACACTGGCCGAATCTGGCCCGGATTGTACGAGCGGAGATGATCCAACTAAAATCCGCAGAGTACATTCAGATTTCACACAAGTTGGGTCAATCGCGGTTACAGATTGCGGTGCAGCATATGCTGCCACATCTGGTCCCGCAGCTGTTCGTTGGCGTACTGCTAATCTTTCCCCATGCCATTCTGCATGAGGCAGCCATTACGTTTCTAGGGCTGGGGTTGTCCCCGCAACAACCGGCAATTGGAATTATTTTGTCCGAGTCGATGAGATATTTATCTGCTGGCATGTGGTGGCTCGCCTTTTTCCCGGGACTGGCATTGTTGGTGGTTGTTCGTGCGTTTGATGTATTGGGCAACAGTCTGAAGACATTGACGGGTACAGGTAGTTCAAGGGAGGTGAGGTAATATGGCTCTTCTTGATATTGAGGGAGTGTCGGTGTCATTTCGGCGCGCTCGCGGTTGGTTTGGGAACGAACAGACTTATGTCATTCAGAATCTGGATCTTTCCATAAACGAGGGCGAGATTGTGGCTGTTGTAGGCGCAAGTGGATCGGGTAAAAGTGTGCTGGCGCAGGCCATCATGGGCATTCTGCCTGCCAATTCCAGGTTAGAGGGACGTATTAGCTATAGTGGCGAGCCTTTGACCCCGGAGCGGCAGCTTCATCTGCGTGGTGATGAACTGATGTTGATTCCACAATCCGTCAGTTATTTGGACCCGCTGATGAAGGTGGGAAGGCAAGTTCAGCCGGTAACCCGAGATTCCGGACGGAAACGAGGCTTCATAACTCGATCTCATATGAAAAAGACGGAGCAGGAGCTAATGGAGCGTTATCATCTTCCTCAAGGAACGGCCGGGAAATACCCGTTTGAGTTGTCCGGAGGTATGGCAAGACGGGTGTTGATGGCGACAGCGACCTCCGGTCATCCGAAGCTGATCATTGCAGATGAGCCGACACCAGGCATCCATCCCGAAGTACTGGCCGAGACAATGAAGCAATTTCGCGAACTTGCTAATGATGGTGTAGGCATTCTGTGGATTACTCATGATATCACGACGGCCCTAACGGCAGCGGATCGCATCGCTGTATTTTATGCGGGTGCCAATGTAGAGACGGCGCAGGTAGATGATTTTACGGGAACGGGAGAACGTCTGCGTCATCCATATACAAAAGCGCTCTGGAATGCGTTGCCGCAGAACGGATTTCAGCCACTCCCAGGCTCCCAGCCGTTGGCAGGTCAAGAAATCACGACAGGATGTTCATTTGCTCCCCGATGTAGCGTAGCAACCGTTGCATGTACCCGCGAACGTCCAGAACTTCTTAAGGTACGGGGCGGAGAAGTGAGGTGTTTCCATGTCACTTGAAGCACGGGACGTGAGTTACCGTTACGATCCGAAATCGTGGGTGTTCCAGCAGATGAATATGCAGGTGAAACAAGGCGAAGTCGTTGGCTTGTGGGGACCAAGTGGCTGTGGAAAAACAAGTCTTGGACGCATCCTTGCAGGATATGCCGAACCTGTGGCAGGACAAGTACTTCTGGATGGGAAACCACTCCCACGTACAGGAGTATGTCCGGTTCAGCTGGTATTCCAGCATCCGGAGAAAGCTGTGAATCCACGCTGGCGAATGCGCCGCGTATTGCAGGAGGCGTCTGTGCAGGATGAACAGTTGCTCGAAGCTTTGGGTATTCAGCAGACCTGGTTGGACCGTAGGCCGACTGAATTATCCGGTGGAGAACTGCAACGTTTCTGTGTGGCGCGGGCGCTTGGCACAGCGACACGTTATGTGATCGCAGATGAGATGACAACGATGCTGGATGCAATCACTCAGGCACAGATATGGCATACCGTGATGGAAGTGGCTCGCCAGCGTGATCTGGGGCTATTGATCATAAGCCATGATCGGGATTTGTTGAACAGGTTGTGCGACAGAATTACACCGATGCCGATATCGATGTGACTGTAATTTTAATTATGTTTTGAATAAATAAAATGATCGAATACAAATGGGGTGCCCCTTGTGAAGTCATTGACCATGAATATGAGTCATGGACTTGACTACGGGGCACCCCTTTTTCTATTTTGACAAATATTCACCATTTAACAAACAGTACACGTTTTGTTCGCAACGTACATAGATGTAACTGACAGCTTATTTGCCCGACACATTGCTTAATAACACAGATAACCTGCGCATCGCCTCTTCAACCGTGGAGCGTGGACAGGCTACATTAATGCGCATGAACCCTGTGCCCTCTGTTCCAAAGAAGCTCCCGTCATTGAAAGCAAGCCCTGCTTCATGAAGAAGCATATTGCATAGTTGTGCATGTGGGATATTCAGCTCCCGGAAATCCATCCATAACAGATAGGTCGCTTCGGGCAGATGCATTTTAATCTGAGGCATATGTTCCGCAACATATTGCTGTACATACGCCATATTTCCACGGATATAGGCAAGGCACTCAACCAGCCATTCCTCGGCATCATTGTAAGCAGCTTCGGTTGCGACAGCCCCCAGTGTGCTGATATTGGCAAGTCCCATCGTTTTTACACCCTGCGCGAACGATTCCCGCAACTTGGCATTGGGGATGATGATGTTGGATGTGCAGAGGCCAGGAATGTTGAACGTTTTGCTTGGAGCCGTACAGATGATACTTAGATCAGAGACGGCGTGCGAGATCAGGGTCAGTGGTGTATGAGTTCCGCGCTGATGAACAAGATCGGCATGGATTTCATCTGAAACCATCAGTACGTTGTATTGCAGACACAATGACGTAAGCCCTTCAAGCTCTTCACGAGTCCATACCCGTCCAACCGGGTTATGAGGACTGCACAGAATCAGCATTTTGACCCTACCTGTCTGTAAGCTGGATTCCAGTTGTTCCAGATCCATCGTATAATGACCGTTATTCTCTACCAAAGGATTGGTGATCAGTTCACGGCCCTGACCACGTACTACTTCATAGAAGGGAGCATACACCGGGGGTTGGATGACTACAGCATCTCCAGGATCGGTGAATCGTTGTACAGCAATGCTGAGTGCGGGCACAATACCTGGAGTGAATACGATCCAGTCATCGTTAATTTTCCAGTTGTGACGCCGTTCCATCCACCCTGCAACAGCTGCATGATACGCTTCAGTCCGTACTGTATAACCAAAAATCCCGTGCTCCATCCGTGTTTGCAGGGCCTGAATGACGGATGGTGGAGCAGCGAAATCCATATCGGCCACCCACATCGGAAGCGCATCAGCAGCACCGAATATATCCTCAAGCGCATCCCATTTTTCTGATCCGGTAGAGATCCGGTTAATAGACTGGTCAAATGTACTGTTATTGTTATTCATCGTATTTAATCCCCCTTGAGTTCCGTTCCTTCGACCACAAATCGACAAATAATTATCTAATACATTGGTTAATTTCGCAACTGTTGTGCATGTATGATTAGCTTCATATGTATGGTCCGGAATTCAGGACTTTATTCATATAAGAACAACTTAACGAGCGAGAGTACAGCGGGCATACGACAAAGACTATTTTTGTACGCCCTTGGTCCTGTTTTGTCCATTTATCGTTTACAACCTCTTGTCAGATGCTATTATATTGCTAACATTTGGTGGAACAACGGGCTGTTATCCGAATAAGCTCGTATCCATACATGATGAGCATAACTACATGAGTCTTTCGTGTACATCGAGCGATCGTCTTGAATCGTATTATGCATAAGGCTGACATTTGAACTCAGGAGGCGTTTAAGGATGAAAAGCAAAAAGTGGTTGATTACTGCGGGTGTGTTTGGCATGGTGTTAACCGGATCGGCAGGTGTATATGCAGGTACACAACTGGAGACGATCAAAGCTTATCTGAACCATGGGCTCACCATCGAAGTGAACGGACAGAAATTTACACCGACAGGTGACCAGGGCAAAAAGCTTGCGCCAATTACATATCAAGGCAGTACATATCTCCCCGTTCGTTCGATTGCCGATGCGTTAAAGACCGAAGTGAAGTATGATTCCCAAAACAATAAAGTTAGCATCGGCTCTTCAAGCTCTTCTGGTGGGTCAACATCCACAGGCAACAGCGGAACGACATCACCATCTACAGGTACGAACTCACAGGCGGCAGGTGTGAAGTCCAAGTATCTTCCGGCTGATTTCCCATTACCGAAGGATGCGAAGGCAACAAGTCTCATTGAGAACATAATGGATGGTGACAAAAAAGTAGTGCTCACGTACACAACCAAAGAAACGTTGCTAACCGTTGGAACATCCTACAAAGACTACTACCAGACCAAAAATTTGAGTCAGAACACTCAGGATATCCAGGCAGATGGCTTCAGCATTGTGGGTCGTGAAGATGGCAAATATGCCGTAACGATCACAGGTTCGGTGTCTGCAACCAACAAGGATCTGAATGAAATCACCGTAGTGTGGGGCGAAGAGTAATCTTTCCTTCTATAAAAAGTGAACAGCCAAAGCCGCCCGTTGAAATCATAACAGATTTCATTGGACGGCTTTTAGGGTTGTATCCATATCTGGTTCTATACTCTGAATTAATAGTCTAAATATTAGTCCGTTACAGGTACTCGTTAAACCATCCGGCAATATGCTCCAAACGGCGTACCCTCAAGTGAGGGTGACCTCCACGGGACAACTCGTGGTTTGCCCCTGGGAAACGAACAAGTCTTGTGGTCTGCTTGCGCCGTTTTAATGCAATGAACAACTGCTCGGCTTGTTCAATTGGACACCGCAGATCCTGTTCGCCATGCAAAATGAGCAGGGGAGTACTAACGTTGCCCACATAAGCGAGTGGGGAATGTTTCCACAGCTTTTCCGTGTCATCCCACGCGTTACCGCCAATCTGGTCTTCCGTGAAGAAATATCCAATGTCACTTACACCGTAGAAGGATAGCCAATTGGAGATGGAACGCTGGGTAACAGCCGCCTTAAAGCGGTCCGTGTGTCCAACAATCCAGTTGGTCATGAAGCCACCATAACTGCCCCCGGTTACGCCCAATCGTGATTCATCGATAAACTCATACTGGGACAGGGCATAATCCACACTCTCCATGAGATCGCGATAATCTCCACCACCATAATCTCCGCGACATGCGTCTACAAACTGCTGCCCGTATCCGAGGCCACCGCGTGGATTGATATACATAACAGCGTAGCCTTGTGCGGCGAGAATCTGGAACTCGTGCATAAATGTAAAACCATACATCATGTGTGGGCCGCCATGAATCTCCAGAATGGTCGGAATTTTGACCCCGTCGACCATGCCATGAGGTTTCATGATCCATCCTTGCAGCCGTAGGCCATCTGAGGAATTGAACCAGAAGGTCTCAGGTGTACTTAGATGGATCTCATCCTCAAGCTGTGGATTGCTGCGGGTGAGCTGAATCGGTTCTACCCCGGGATTTTCCGATTGTTCATATATATATAGATCACCAGGATTTAGTGTATCGGCTACAGCGGCAACGATCTGCCCGTTTTCCAACTCGGCAAATTGATAAATCTCCCGTTCGTCAGGCCATATATAGTCAGCACTGCTGCCGTCTCGAGCGAATTTGGCGATGCGTACACTGCCATGGATGGTCGCCAGACAGAAGATTGAAGAACCATCCCTGCTGAATACAGGCCCCGTGGTTGTCAGATGTGATCGCATGTCGCCAACAATGCTGTGATTCAACTGTACGTCCCAATCTGTGCTCAGACATACGAGTTCACCACCTGATATCTGAAGGGTGTACAACTTCACAAGCGTGGCATTTCCATAGGAACGGTCACTGGCGAGCAGTGCAATGGATTGTCCATCCGGTGCAAAGGCCAGTCGGCTGAACGTATACCCTTCCGGGGTCAACTGCTTCACATCCGATCCGTCTGCCTTGGCGAGGTACACATGATTAGTCAGGGTGTAATCATTATGGTCCTCGCCTTCTTCAGGCATCTGCGCAATCCAAGCGACGGATGTTCCGTCCGGGGACCAGGCGTAGTCTCCGACGTCATAATGACCTGTAGTTACAGGAATTGCTTCCGCATCGATCGGTGCGAGAGCGAAAAGGTGGGAACGTCGACCGTTCCATAATCCACTGGCATCTGATTTCATGCGAATCCGGTCTACGACATGTTCTTGCAGCAGTTTGGGTTTGTCGTTTATAGGATCTGTATGTTCTGATTCTTCATCTCCGCTCATATCCGCGGATGATTTCACAAGCAAAGTTTGACCGTCTGGTGACCAGAGCAGGGAACTGACGCCATGTTTCAGGTGACTGATTTGCTGTGCTTCTCCGCCATCTGATGCGATAATCCACACTTGGGATTTCCCATCAACCTCTCTTAAAAAGGCCAACTGAGACCCATCGGGCGACCAGGCAGGGGAATGATCCTTCTCACCAGAGGTAAAGGGCCTGTCCTTTTGAGTCCCCAGATGCAGCAGTCTCAGGTGAGAACAATAACCGTCACGTGCTTCATTCGTTTTCCGGCTTACATATACCAGTTGTCCGCCTTGAGGGGACGGAGTTGGATCATTAACCCATGTAATCTGATAAAGATCTTCCGATGTTATGCCGCGCTGACTCATCATTGTTTGTCCTCCCACCATGAATTAGAATTGGTTAATTTCCTAACCTTTCCATTTATATTAACGGAAAGCTAGGGACAGGACAATAAGGGTGATAACGGAGAGGACAGAAATTACCTGAAGAAGCAGAGCGTTCGCCTAAAAGCTTTCTGAAAGAAAGCTGCATCGGAATCATAGGCTATCCCCGGATTTTCACTTTGAAAAAGTGGAATCGAAAAATCTGGGGATAACAGTGATCGGAAGGTTGTTCTGTCATCGGAGTGGGTGGTGCAAACATTCTTTAGTTCAATTCATATAGGTGTGTTAAAAGGATTTGCTCGAAGGATGACGAATCCTAATGTTGAATAAGCGCAGAAATGACGAAAAACGGTCTAATTTTAATGTTTAACATTGGTGAATTTGGTTTAATGTACAATGCAATTCCTGTTCTACATTCAGCTATTTGGTTCATAGCCATTCGTTTATATAGAACTTGTATGATTCAGTCACAATGGAGGAGGAACGTCACGTTGAGCACATCCTATGAGCAGCATGTGGAATATCCAAACCGGAAACGAATGGCGTGGCTTACGGCAGGGGCGGCACTCTTTGTGGCAGCCGGATTTTTTTTGATTTTTGATCGTTCTTCAGTTACGAATGATTCCATCCTTTCGGATGTGATTGGACTTCTATCCATTTTGTTTTTTGGGCTATGTTTCTGTTACAGTCTGGTAAAGATGATTAAGAAGGAACCTTCTTTTGTAATCGATGAGGATGGGTTTGTGGATGCATCTTCTTATACTGCAGGAGGAGCCGTGGCCTGGAGAGACGTTGAGAATATTTTTATGTATGAATTGATGGGACAGAAAATGATCGGGGTCAAATTGCGGGACGAGAAAGCCTTTCTGGATCGTCAGAACGGGATGAAACGCAAATTGATGACGGTCAACAGCAATATGGTCGATGCGACCATCAGCGTTGCCCAAAGTAGCCTCACAGTGCCACTGGATCAATTGTATATCATGATGATGAGCCACTGGAGACATGTGAGTGATAACATGATTTATGATTCGTATAGTCGTCGTTAGAGAGGTCGGAATGTCCATAAGTCTTCAGAATGGAGGAATATAGATGATGCATGGTAATCAAACACGCACGATTCTACTTCCGGATGGAACTGCCCTGCCTGCGATAGGACAAGGCACATGGAACATGGGAGAGAAGCAATCCAGCCAGCAAGAAGAAGTACGCGCACTGCGTTCCGGTATTGAACAGGGAATGACCGTGATTGATACGGCGGAGATGTATGCAGAAGGTGGGGCAGAGGTTATTACGGGAAAGGCCATCTCGGGCCATCGTGACGAAGTTTTTCTCGTATCCAAAGTGTATCCCCATCATGCGGATCGCAAGCAGATGATTACGGCCTGTGAACGTAGTCTTAAGCGCTTAGGAACAGATCGCCTGGATCTGTATTTGCTTCACTGGCGAGGGGGAGTACCCCTCGAAGAGACGGTTGAGGCTTTGGAGCAATTAAAGCAATCCGGTAAAATTCTTCGTTGGGGTGTATCGAATCTGGATACAAGGGATATGCAGGAGTTATGGAGTCTGCCGGAGGGGTCTCAGTGCATGGTGAATCAGGTGCTTTACCATGCAGCTTCGCGTGGTATCGAACATGATCTGCTTCCCTGGATGCGGGAACGGAGCGTTCCTGTAATGGCGTATTGTCCACTGGCACAGGGTGGCAGACTTCGAAGTGAACTGTTGGAGCATCCAGTCATTCAGGAGATTGCACAGGATCGAGGAGTTACGACTTCGCAGATCGCATTAGCCTGGGTGATCAGGGATGGAGATGTGCTGGCGATTCCCAAGGCGGTACAGCTGAATCATGTGGCAGACAATGCAGCAGCAGTGAATATCGTTTTGACACAAGAGGAACTCGCCCGTTTGGATGAGGCATTCCCTGCACCTAAAGGCAAAGTACCTCTAGATATCGTATAGCTGGCTCTTTTTTATTGGATAAGCATATGAATAAGATAACAATACGATTAATAAAGTTATGCAGAGCAGATCTTCACGCTCTGCTCTTTTTTTTGTCTGGATATCGATAGCAGAAGCTTGCCCATCAATTGAGCGAATATATATTTTAACAAATGGGCTTTACAACACTATTTCACTAGTGTACTATGTAACTAACACACCAGTACAGAGAGGAGCGAGAGCTTTGTGACTATAGAATTTGATAATAATTTACCAATCTATCTGCAGATCATGCAGTACATCAAAAGACAGATTGTAACCGGGACACTTCAGGCAGGTGACAAAATTCCTTCGGTTCGTGAACTGGCGGCTGAACTACAGATCAATCCAAATACAGTACAACGGACATTTCAGGAGCTTGAGCGGGAAGAAGTGGTCGAAACCAAACGGGGCTTGGGCAGATATGTGACCAGTGAGGAGCGGAAGATTATGACGATCAAAAAAGAGATGGCCGGTGAATTGCTGGAACGTTTTCTGACCGGAATGCAGGAACTGGGGATCGAAGAGCAGGATATCTTATCCATCGTAGCCGATGCCGTTGCGGAAGGAAAGGGAGGAACAACGCATGAGTAACATCCTTGAACTGAACCAGATCAATAAGACATATGGCAATAAGAAAGCGCTCAGTAATATTACATTGGATATTGCTCCAGGACGAATCGTAGGTCTGCTGGGTAGCAACGGTAGTGGAAAAAGTACGCTCATGAAGCTGGTTGCAGGGTTGTTACATCCGAGCAGCGGAACGATTCAAGTCACAGGTAAGCCTGTTGGGCTGGAGACAAAGGCGCTGGTTTCATTTATGCCGGATCGTCCATTAACCGAGAAGTGGATGAGAGTGCGGGATGCGATTGCGTATTATCGCGATTTCTATGCTGATTTTGATGAGGAGAAGGCGCGGGAGATGCTGGACTTCATGAACCTTGTCGAGAGTGACCGGGTACGACATCTGTCAAAAGGTATGAATGAACGACTACAACTAACACTGGCACTTTCTCGTAAGGCTCGTCTGTATTTGCTGGATGAACCGATTGGCGGAGTAGATCCGGTCGCGCGTGGCAAGATTCTGGATGCGATCGTCAAATTCTATGATGAAGACAGCAGTCTGATTATCTCCACGCATCTTGTGAATGATATCGAACGGATTTTTGATGAAGTTGTCTTTATTCGCGAGGGTGAGCTGGTGATGCGGGAAGAAGTGGAAACGCTCCGTCTGAAATATGGGAAAAGTGTGGATGAGATGTTCAAGGAGGTCTATGCGGAATGATGACATTATTGAAGTATGACTTTAGAAGGAACTGGAATACACTGCTGGCTGGGCTAGTTATTTTGATTATCGCTCAAGTGGGGCTTTCCCTTTTCGTATCTGAGGTCACAGGGATTGTGCTTGGCATTATGGGTTATGTTGGAGTTGGTGTGGCTATTTATGTGAAAATGATCAAAACATACACGTCCAATATCCGCTCTTATAATCGCCGTCTGTTACCCGTAACGGGCCTATCACATGTGTTGTCTCCTTTGATCTTTGGACTACTTTGCGGGTTGGGGTTAGTCATTATATTCGCGACTCATGCCTACATCTATATCTCAATGAAGCTACGAATGAACATGGCTACCAATATTGATCTTTCGGGTCTGCATGTTTCGGATTATATTAGTTTGTTGCTGTTTAGCGCATGGGTTATGGTATTCATGACCGTCATTATCTTCCTTTCGATCTCGATTGCAGGCAGCTTCCGTTGGAGAACTGGGCCATGGATTGGAATCGTTGCATTCTTTGTCCTAGTTAATCTGCTTGGCTGGTTGGAAAATATCATTACGACAGGACGCTTCAGTCCAAATGAGATGTTCCGGTATACGGAAGAAAGTACAGGTATTGCAATCACAGCCAATGGTGTACTATGGTCGGACGGCATGTGGGGAAGCATTGTATTTGAAGTCATTGTGGCGGTCATCTTGGTGTGGGCTACCATTTACCTGAACAACAAAAAAGTCGAAGTCTGATAACAGGATAACTTGAACGTGATGCGAGCAACCAGGGTTGCTCGTTTTTTTACATCCAGTAATAATCCACTTTTTGAATCCACTACCATTAATTATACGTATATATAGATATATTGTGTGCTCGATGTGAGATTAGGTTAAAGAGAACAAAAGGATATGTAAGGGAAAGGAGAAAGCGTTATGGAACTATACTTCAGGGATAACTTTTTTAACGCAGGTTACACCGAGATTATGAATCCAAATCAGGAACAGGCAGGGCATCTGGATTTGAAAAGTGTCTTTGGTTCTTCGCTCGATGTATCGGATAACAAGGGATTGGTCTGTAGCGGCAAATTTCGCATGTTAACGAATCGTTGGGATATCACTGCAGCAGATGGGAGACATCTGGGTGTGTTGCGGGCCAGGTTCAGTTTCTTAAGTAAAAAGTATGAATATGACGCAGGATCACGAGGTACATATGATGTGTCTGCTCCAGCATTTTCGCAGGAATATGATATAAGTGGCAGTGGTGGCCGCATTGTGGCCAGTTTCCGTCGCACCAGCGGCTGGTTTAGTTCAGGCGCATTTGTATTAGATAACCAGTCGGAACAACTGGACACGTATGAATTAATTGCAGTGGTTATGGGCGTGCACGCGATTAACAAAAGACGGAACTCGGCAGCTAGCAGCAGTGGAGGAACGTAGTACAGGAGCGCATTAACCGTCATCTTAGCAAAGGCAGTCCCTTCAAGACTCGCTTAACCTTGTTCATAGCAATGTGTTGGACACTGGAAACGATTTTAAGTGGAACGGAGTAAAGCTGGTTGCCACTTCACGATATTTTACGAGCAAACAGGTATACCAAAAAGGTTTGGATGAGATTCTCCAGACCTTTTTTTCGTATATGGATATAGATATGGATTTGGCTTTTGAGCAATAGTTATGGTTAACCCAATCTTACAAAATCATTGACCATCGGCTTTCGCAAGAGAGCCTTCCTCACGTTGGTGATGCTGAGCTTCATTGGAGTGTTCGGAATGCGTATCGGGATCTTTTTCCGCATAACGTGCCAGTGCCTTCGCAGCTGTTTCAGACATCCGTTCCCGTAGCACTGTGTGGTCAGCGATTCGAACCCGTTTTCCGAGAAAACGCATTTTGGATAAGACGTAATCCATCTCATTGCGCGGAACGGTCAGCTCGATCCGATATGTCTGCTTGGCTTCCAGGTACTCGACCTGTTTCTCAAAGCAGGAGAAGGCATAGAGGATTCGGGACAGTTCCTGATTGAACTCGGGCAGTACCTCGATGGTGATGGTCGTTTTGCGCTTTTCCGTTATCACAGCAATTCGGGCAGTGTAGCCAGAAGCGGTATCCGGTTCAACCGGTTGGGCTTCCACGGTAACGATGCTGTGCAGCTTGGTCGACATTAGTTTGTCGAAGCGAGGAGCATACCAGAGCACGTACCATTCTTTTTTGACCATGGAATACTCCAGTTTATACGGGAAGCCGAATTCATCATGGCTCGTGCGTCCATTGCGGACGCGACCGATCAGCCGAAATCCTTGGTGATGGAGAATGATTAGCCGTAATTGTCTAAGAAGTGGATGAGAGACACTGTTTTCCTCACTTTTGGCTTTTTCGGTCAGGTAATCCTGAAGGTTCAGGTCCTGCTCACTATTCAGCATATTGTACATTTTATCCAACGTTACAGCGCTCAGCGCTTCTCTCGCAGCAGGGTGATTCAGCATCATGCGAAGCCAGGCCCGTTCCTGTGAGGTCCAGGTGAACAGTCCGGTTTCATTCAGTCGTGTCATCATCTGGTAATTGAACATCTTCTCGAACAGGTTCATAATATTCCGCAATCTCCTTCCATTCCTTGATCATCTCTTGGCGTAGTCTCTGAGGTGCGATTACTTCACAGCTTGAGCCAAAACTCCGCAACCACGGTTTGATCTCAGTGGTACCGTTGACCTGGATTTCGTAGAGAAAGGTATGATCCGTTTCGGGTATAATTTTGCCCCATTGACCTTGCAGACGAACCCGATCCAGAATAAAGTTGCGCTGACCACGCTCCGGGTGGAAAAAGCGAGCTTGAACCGTCACGGTATTTCCCGTATCCACGAGCCAACTGTAGCGACTAATGTCGGTCCACTGCTGCTTCAGTTCAAGCATGTATTGCTCTTCTACTGAATCTTGTTCCTCCAACTGTGTTATGCCTTCCATGCGGAATTTCACAAAGCCACGGCGGCCCTGATATCCAATTACATACCAACGACCATACTGATGGTCATAGATCACTTCAAGGGGCACGATCCGGTTGGATCGACCACCTGCTTCCCGTTCAAAGCGTGGATTCGTATTCTGTGAACTGTAGCTGGATGGTTTTTTCGGTGAATAGTATAGGAACTGCACACGTTTACGCTGACGAATCGCACTAAGCAGCGTGTAGAGATGAGCTTCGTCCAGGATACGAGAATAATAGTGATACTTATAGATATAGGGCTCGGTAGCTTCTTCTTGCGGGAAACTTGCCGTAATGGCTTTTTTTAAACTGTCGCGCAATAAGTACCCCTGTACGGAAGGAACCTGGGTGTTCGCCATCATATCCACAAAATCATACAACTCCAGCTGTTCCTCCACTGTCAATTCGGTAAGGACGTCCTGTTGTAAAGCATATCGATACGGTCTGCCACCCGGCTCTTTTCGGATAACCCCAACCTCTTCCAGATACTTCAGATCGGAACGAATGGTTTTCTCGTCAGGTAACGCCAGATCCTCCGGCAGATCAGCACAGCAGGCGTCCAGCAGTTCCATCGCGGTCAGGGTTTTATGTTGTAAGGTATGCAAAAGGACAGAAAGCCGCTGAACTTCAGTCTCTTTCATCGACTTGGCGCGGAAGAGGAAGAGCAACATAGGCTCTGCCGACTCCCCGTATTGGAAGCGGACGAGATCTGCCATTTCCCGGCCTGCTTCGGCACTTGAGCGTTGGTCGGCGACGGTCTGCATGATTTCTTTTAATCTGCGATTGGTTTTATCAAAGGTATGTACGGATATGCCAAGCCGCTCGGCATATTGTTTGCGGTTATATGCACCGCTTGTTAGGGATAACATGCGTAAGAACTGAATTTCTTTGTCAAAACTCTCTCTTGCCATGCACATTCACTCCTTGTTATCCCTTCATTGTAGCAGGATGAGTAGCAGGTTTCATTTTAAACTTATGAAAATTCACTCCATTTCAGAAATTGAGTCGTCGTCATACTTTTACCATGTTCGCATGTAGATGTGTGAGGCATAATGAGGTTGTGAAGCGGGACAGCAACAAGCGCTGTGAATTAAGGTTCCGAGGCGCCAGGGAGGGTTACTTCGACTGTTAATCGACCAGGTCGTTGGTTCGAATCCAATCGCCGCCGTTCATGGCGGTGTAGCTCAGCGGTAGAGCGGGTATTATACCTTCCCACCTTTTTCCTCGGAACATTTTATTATGAAAGAACAGCAAATAGACTCACACCGGGAGGTCATGAGTGATGAGCAGAGCGAAACAATTATTTAATCAACCTCAGCCAACGACACGTAATCATGGGGGTTATGGAGCCTATGAGCGATTGGTGGAGGAACAATATATACAGATGTTGATGACCAATACATTGAACAATACGTTTTATACAGATACCCAGCAACTGATGGACGATGCGATGGTCAGTCATCAGGAGATGGCTGAGGTCGATGCAGGGTTTATGGCGCGGGCGCTGGTCTATGCTCGTAATGAAGGTTTGATGCGGTTACAGCCTCTATACGGGCTGGCACTGCTGTCCAAAGTGGACCCGGATCAGTTTGCGAAGGTATTCTCCAAGGTGGTACAGACACCGGCTGACTTGGCCGATTTTCTGACCATTCTCAGAGGAACTGGTCGGGGACAGGGCGGCCGAGCGGTGAAGCGTCAGGTGAGTCGGTTTTTGAACGGCATTACTGAATATTGGGCCATCAAATACAACGGGCGTGGGCGTGGATACAGTCTGGGCGATATGATCGCTACAGCACATCCCAAGCCGATAGATACGAAGCAACAAGCCTTATTCCGTTATTTGCGCGGGCATGAGGTGGATCTTACGGAACTTCCGCAGTTGCAGGCGCTTGAAAAGCTGAAAGCTACCCCAAACCCGGCAAGTCGGATGCATCTGATCGAGAAAGGTAAACTCCCGTATTCGGTGGTCACCTCGATCATGCAACCGACACGTACGGTGTGGGAGGCGTTAATGTCACAGATGCCGACTTTTGCGTTGCTGCGCCATCTGAATGCAATGGATCGTGCGGGAGTTTTTGAAAAATCGAAAAATATCGATTACGTAACAGGTCGTCTAACGGATGCAGAAGCCCTGCGTAAGTCGCGCATCTTACCATTCCGATTCGCCAGTGCATATGAAATGATTGCGAGGGAAGAGCTGCGGGATGCTTTGCGACAAGCGGTAGAGCTATCCATTGGCAACCTACCAACGCTGCCGGGAAAAACGGCTATTTTCCTGGATCGTTCCGGTTCCATGCAAGGGGATTATTTACGGATTGGTTCGGTGCTGGCACTGGCACTATATAAACAAACAAGAGGTAACGCGCTGTTCTGGTTATTCGACCATATGGTTGAAGATGCTCGTCCCAAGATGGATGAGAGCATCCTTTCCCAAGCTCACCGTATTCGCGCACAAGGTGGAACAGACACCGGTCGACCGGTGCGGGAACTTCGGGATATCGGAGAAAAAGTGGATCAGATCATTATGATCACCGATGAACAGCAGAATGAAGGCAGCCCGTTATATGCTGAGCTTGAGCGATATCGCCGGATGATGAATCCGGAGTTGAAGGCATTTATTGTGGATATAGCACCTTATCAACAGGCAATGGTACCGCCACGGGATGGCAAAACCTTTTACATCTACGGTTGGAGTGAAACGGTATTGACGTATATTGCCGAGACTGTGGCAGGATATGATACACTCGCGAACCGGGTGAGAGAGATAGAGATTTAAATTGGGGAATTTGGAGGGGACGGACCATGACCTACGTTCATGAAGAAATGAGAGATACGATTAGACAACAGCTGAAGCAGATTGAACAGGAGGAGCAGGTAAGGATCATCTATGCCTGTGAATCTGGCAGTCGGGCGTGGGGGTTTCCTTCACAGGATAGTGATTATGATGTTCGTTTCTTGTATGTAAGACCGCTGGAGTGGTACTTGTCGATTGAGGATAAAAGGGATGTTATCGAACGCCCCATCAGTGATCAGCTCGATATTAATGGTTGGGATCTGCGTAAGGCTTTGAAGCTGTTTCGCAAATCAAATCCACCGTTACTGGAGTGGCTGCAATCCCCCATTCAGTATGATGAACAGTATAACGTGGCACAGCATATCCGTGCACTGTCGCCTTTGACCTTCTCGCCCAAGTCCTGCATGTATCATTATCTCAATATGGCAAAGGGGAACTTCCGCGATTATTTACAAGGTGAGCAGGTGAAGATCAAAAAGTATTTCTATGTTCTACGTCCATTGCTCGCTTGTGGCTGGATTGAACGTTATGATGCGATGCCGCCGATGGCATTTGAAGATCTTGTGCAAGAACTTGTACCTGCGACTACGCCGCTATATACGGAGATTCATGAATTGCTGCGCCGGAAAAAGGCGGGCGAGGAACTGGATCTGGAGCCGCAGTTGCCCGCAATACAAGCTTTTTTGGCGGAGAAGATCGAGCATTTTGAACAACTGGCCGGCCAGATGGAGAATGAGCGGATTATTCAATTTGAAGAATTGGACCGGATTTTCCGTTTTGCATTACAAGAGGTGTGGGGGAACAATTAGGACACCAGGCAAGCGATTCGATGATGAATGTCCGCGTCCGAACGTTTTATAGTCCAGGTCGGCTGGCTGAATGTGAAGAATCACGAGGGAGAGTATGTTCTAAGGAACACAGGACGTCTTATGTTGCCTCAAGGGTGATTTTTTAAAATGTAAGGAACATGAGACACGTTATTTTCCGAAAAAGTCGGATAAAAGGATAGAAGAAGGCGGTTTATCTCCATATAGCGTGACTGGGGTTTGTTAGGTTTCCGAGGGTGCTTCTCATCATGAAATAAGACGCCAGCGATTCGTTAGCGCTCCATCATGCACTTGTGCTGCTCTGGCTCCGGGACGTTTAAGAACGCTTGGGCTTTCAGCAGGTTTGCAAGAAACGCACTAGTGCGTGACGACATTTTTTATATATAAGGAGGAGAACTGATGCATCTGATCTTGAAAGCAAGCGGCGCTGACGCGGGGGTTGTATCCCATTTGTTAGCGAAGAACCCGCTGAATATATATGACCGCGTAGACAAAGGCGTGCATGTAAGAATGGTGTACACCACAACTACAGAGAACGAAACGGAAGTGCTGATTCATGCCGAGCCTGATCCTGTGGATCTGGTCAGGGGTACACCCGATGGGTATGACATAACGCAATATATCAATGATCGTGAGTTCGTGACCAGCAGTTTGTTCTGCTCCTACATACGTGGGGCGCTAGGGACGGCCCTGAATGGTAAGCCCAAGGAAGACTATGTGCAATGGGTAGGTCATACTTTTGAGTTGGAACTGACATTTGGCCCAGTGGCGTCCGATCTGCCGGATCGAGTTGTGGAAGAATTATTCTCGTCATTAGGATACGCAGTTTCGATGGAACGTGGAGAGTTGTCCTATTCCTTTAATCTGAAAAATAAAAGCACGGTTCGCCATATCATCCTGCGTGGTCGTAACACGGTACAACATGCACTGCGTCAGCTTTTTCTACTGATTCCAGTGCTGGATAATTACAAACATTATTTCATCAGTGAAGATGAGATCGATAAAATCAAACGATATGGTGAAGGGTGGTTGGATGCTCATCCACTGAAAGAACTCATTGTGAAGCGTACGCTACGTTTTACCGAACTGATTCGGCAGTATGAGCGTCAAGAGGGTGCTTTGACTGTGTCCTTTGGACAGGAGAGGGGAATAGGCCACACCTCGGAAGCGATTATTCAGGAGAATAAAGCAGGGCATCAGGAAGAAGGAGAACAAGAGTACCTGGGGTCCGAGTCCGATAGCGATGAGAAGCAACTGAATGCAGATTCTAGAGGTCCAGGTGAATGTACGGATGCAGATGTAGATACAGAGATAGAAGATGGTAATGCAAAGATTGCTGATGTAGATACAGGTACAGCTGGAGGAGATGGCGGGCAATATGAACAATCTGAACCTCCTGTGCGGTTAAACGAGTTGCGTTATCGTACGATTACAGATGTGATTGCAGCGTTGCCAGTCAAACGGAAGATTGTTGATATGGGAGCGGGTGAAGGCAAGCTGTCTGCCCGTTTGGCGTACATTCCCGGTGTGGAGGCCATTCTGGCCGTTGAACCTTCAGGGCAGTCGCGGCTCCGGGCCATGGAGCGCTTTGCTAAGCTGGAGGGTCGTTCAGGAGTGGTGGCTATGCCGGAGCCGATCATCGGTTCACTGTTTTATTTTGACGAGCAGATGCAAAACCAGGACGTCATGATTCTGTGCGAAGTGATTGAGCATATTGAGGAATATCGTCTGAACGGAATTATGAATACAATCATGAACGAATATCAGCCAGAAGTGCTGCTGGTCACTACGCCAAACAAGGAATATAACGAAGTGTATGCAATGGAGCAGGAAAGCTTCCGCCACCATGATCATCGCTTTGAGTGGACTCGTGCGGAGCTGGCTTCCCGGTGTGAGGAATGGACGCAGCACGGGAACTATGGCTATGAAATTATGGGTATCGGTGAGCATGTAGAGGGCTATGGACAACCTACCCAACTGGTCATTTTTGAACGGAGAAAGGAGAGTCTATCATGAGTGGAAAAACGGGTTCTAGCGAAACAGCTAGTGTGGGCAGAGGACAGCAGGATCGGAAAAATGAGATGAAGGAAAGACAGCGGGAGATCCGTCTGCCCTATGCAGGTATCGTCGTTCTTGTTGGCCCGTCCAACAGTGGCAAAAGTACGATGTTGGATCGTCTCGTTGCAGAAAGTGTCATTCGCCGCACAGAAGCCGTCTCGTCAGATCAATTCCGCATGCTGGTTGGAGATGATGAGTATGTGGATTGGAAACACCGTCCTCGCAGTGAAGCGGATGTGATCTATGCGGAGTATCAGCAAGTATCGGCTAAAGCATTTGAGGTGATGGAGGCGATGCTGGCAACCCGCTGCCGTCTGAACAAGCTGACCTGGGTGGATGCGACACATCTGTATCCCGAGGATCGCGAGCGCCTGATTCAGGTGGCAAGAAAGGCTCATGTGCCTGTGATTGCTGTGGTGCTGGATATCCCTGAAAAAGAGCTGCTGGAACGTGATGCCCAGCGGGAGTATCCGCGTGGACGTCAACGGGTGAAGCAACAGGTACAGCAGTTCAAGCGTACATTACGCTCGATCCGTGAGGATGGCTTCGATGCCAGTTATGTGCTGAAGCGGCCGGATGAGATTACGTTTGTCCGCACATCCAATCCACTGGTCGACATGGGTACAGGTATTGATATCATCGGAGATATTCATGGCTGTTACGATGAAATGATGGAAATAATCGTGCGTCTCGGGTATGTGGACGAGGATGGAAGTGGTCTGTACCGTCACCCTGGAGGACGGAAATTGGTTTCCGTTGGTGACGTAACGAGCCGTGGGCCAGAATCATTAAATTGTCTGTTGTTCTGGCAACGGCATTGTGCCGCCGAGCTCGCCTACATGATTGACAGTAATCACTGCTGGAAGATCGCGCGTTATCTGGATGGTCGTGACGTTACGTTGAGTCATGGTGACGAACGGGTGGAGATGGAACTGCTACAGTTTGAGCGGGAGCAAGGCCAAGAGACAGCAAAGCGAGTACGTGCAGAGCTTAGGGCATTTCTGCTTGATGCACCATCTCATCTGGTCTTTTCCCGGAACGGGGTAAGACAGGTGGTTGTAGCACACGCGGGAATTCGAGATCATTTTATCGGAAAACAGTCCAAACGCATTCAGGATTACTGCCGATATGGCGATGTGGAGGGTACGGATGAGCAGGGTCGGCCTATGCGCAAGGATTGGTACGTGGATCACAATTCGGGTGAATGCATCGTCTGGGGACATGATCCCCGTCCATATCCTACGATTGTGAATGATACGGTCAACATTGATCAAGGTGTCGTTTTTGGTGGCATGCTCACTGCTTGGCGAATGCCAGAACGTGAGGCAGTCAGTGTTCCGGCGAAGCAGGATTATGCGAGGGATCCGGATAGTCCATTAAAGCGCTGGGAACAGCGGCGTTTTGCTCCGCCCAACATACGTAAGTTCAAGGAGGGTTTCACGGTTCAGACAGCATCCAAACTTGATGTGTTTGTGCACGGTGAGGTGGCGAAGACGGCAATTGATACGTTTTCCCATTATACTGTACCGCTGGAAGAACTGATTTACATCCCGCCCACGATGAGTCCGCCGCCGAGTGTCTGTTCTGTAGAGGGATATCTGGAGCATCCACAGGATGCGTTCCATTATTATCGCTCACAGGGCGTTACCCGTATGGTTGCCGAGAAGAAACACATGGGCAGTCGGGCCATTTTGCTTCTTTTCCGCGATGAGCAAGCTGCGGTGCAACGAGTGGGTAGGCCGATGTTGGGGAACATTGTGACCCGGACGGGCCGATCCTTTTTTGACCCTTCGACAGAGCAAGATGTGCTTTCCAGATTACATGCGGACTTGACCGTAGACGGTTATTTTGAGCGTCATCAGACGGAGTTTGTATTGCTCGATGCGGAGATTGTACCTTGGAATCTAAAGGCGCGTGAGCTGATTGCTTCACAATATGCACATGTGGCTGAAGCCTCCATGATGGATCGCTCTACGGTGCTGGACAAACTGCGCGAAGCTCAAGCAGCAGGTCGTAACGTAGAGGAGTGGTTGCAGGAAACAGTAGGTAAACTCACTAATTCCCAAACGTTCCGCGATGTATTCCAGAAATACTGCTGGGATGTGGATGATATCGGGGACATTCGGATTGCGCCGTTCCATACACTTGCACATAGCACGGGAGCATTTTGGGAGCAAACACATGAATGGCATATGGAACAAAACCGTGAGTTCGCCCGGATGTCGACCTTGATGATGGAGACGGAATATCGCGTGATCGCAAGTGAGGCAGATGAAACGGATGTCATTCGTTGGTGGAATGAGATTACGGCGGAAGGACATGAGGGGATTGTGATCAAACCCGAAACATTCCGCGCCTGGAATAATAACAAAATGATTCAGCCTGCGATTAAAGTACGAGGACGTGCATATTTGCACATCATCTATGGGATGGACTACCTGGCACCCGAGAATCTGTCCCGACTTCGTAAACGCAAAACGTCCAAAAAAGAACGTCACGCCTTAATGGAGAGTGTCTTGGGTATGGAGGGTATTGAGCGCTTTATACGCAGAGAGCCAGTGGAACGAATTCATGAATGCGTGCTGGCGGCGCTTTCGCTGGAATCAGAGCGAGTAGACCCGCGTTTGTAAATTGTTATATGAAAATAAATTTTGTTATTCACCTATATTGTATGGGTAATTATGGTATGATACTCTGGCCAAACTAATTGCTGGAGGTTATCCGTATGCGTATCAAAGTAATAAGTAGTTTGCTTGCCATTTTCATGATTTTTGCTACGATTGCGTCTGCTCACCCGGGAAGAACAGATTCGAGTGGAGGGCACACCTGTCGTACCAACTGTGCAAAATGGGGGCTGAAACAAGGGGAATATCACTATCACAACGGAGGTTCCTCTTCGAGTTCCAAATCTTCATCTTCAAGTTCATCCAGTTCAGGAAGTACCAAGAAAAGCAACAAGTCTTCAACGGCAACAAAAAAGAAAGCTGCTCCTAAACCAGAATATATCACGTCTTCTGTTCAGGTGAAGGTGAATGGTTCCAAGGTTATTTTCACCGAGTCTCCAATTGTAATGAATAACACAAATCTCGTACCTCTGCGTGAGATGGCCAAAGCAATGAAAGCCAAAACGTCTTGGGACAGTAAGACTCAGACCATTACCGTTACCAAAGATAAGTACAAGCTAATCTTTACCTTGGGCAGTAAAAAGGTGAAGGTGAACGGAAAAGAAGTCACCCTACAGGCAGCACCCAAGGAAATTAAGGGAACGACGTACATTCCCCTCAGAGTTTTGGTAGAAGGGCTTGGGGCATCCCTCACTTCATCTGGTAATACGCTGACGGTGAAAGTCAAATAATAAGAATAAGAATTCATAAAGAAGCAGGTTAGGAGTTTATCCGGCCCTGCTTCTTTTTTTGTATATGAACTTCGTTAAAGCGAAACCTTATCAGGCCATTTTACTTGGCGCTGCAACTTTTGACATGACCTGGATCAGTCGGTATGAGCAACGGCGCGAATCTCAATCAGTTGATGAGGGAAGGCCAGACCCGATGTCCCAACCATCGTAACAGCTGGACGATGCGTACCAATGTACTCTTTATACACGGCAACACATGGCTCAAGATGCTCCTGCGGGTGAACCAAAAAAATCTCCAGTTCAGCAATGTTCGACTTGGTCACGTTAAATCCTGCGAGCACGCGATCCAAGTTATCCAGTGTCTGGCGGACTTGTGCTTCAATATCATCGACACCAATAAACGTCCCCTGCATATCATGCGAAAATTGTCCTGCAATGTAGATCGTACCGTTAATGCTGTATCCCTGAGCAACGCTAAATGCTTCTTCCCAGGTCACACCGTGGCTATATATTTGAGCTGTAGTCATAAGTTTCTCTCCTTTGGGAATTCAAGATAAGGTTAGTATAAACGGAGAAAAACGACTTGGGCAGTACGCACTTTCATGACAGTGACTATCCATAAGGATAGCGTGAGCAGGGTGTTAGTAAGCCCAACGACTCATTCCAGAGAATCTTTATATCAGGATATTTAATTTAGGTGTAACTAACTTAAGTCCTATATCCTTCCACTAGAATCTGGGTAATAATTATAGTAGGCAAGTGATTAATGGAATCTCATAACGTAACGATAGGGGGTAACCTGTATGGCATCTGTGATTCTGCTGGTGAAACAGACGGAGGACGATGAGAAGGTTATTTATCGCTTCGGACCGAATGAGCGAAAGATGGGGCTCATTGAGATGAATAAGATCAAGGAAAGTGTGAGGGAACTGGAACCTGTCCAGGTGGATGGGGTAAGTCCGAGTTTTTTCTTTAACCGAGCTGCGCAGCGACTGGTACGATGTTTATTCAGGGAAGGCGGCAAGTTCCCGGAACGAACGACGTTTGAAACATAGTATACACTCGTTAAAATAAAACACTCTGTAGCCCATGTTGTAGACTGGATACAGAGTGTTTTTACGTTTTATTTGCTTGAATATTCTTTAAGCGTACCATCTGCTTTTAGATCGAGATATAATCTGTGAAGAATAGTTGCTGCTTCTGCTCTTGTTATTGTTTTTCTGGGATTAAATTGGCCTTCATTCGCTGTCATTATACCTTTCTTCTGCAAGGCTGAGAGACGGCTTCCAACCAAAGCCGAGTGATCATCACTAAGTTCCAGTCCTTCAAAAAGTAACGGGTAGATCTTATTGGTCCCATCAATTTCATAATTAAAGCGTCCATCATCCAAAAGTTCATTTTTAAACTCGTGTTTGGGGATATCTTTCATCGTGTGGAGAATGTCATAGACTTCTTGATCATCATCAATCTCCTGGTATAAGACAGGTAACAGATTTACTACTCCGATACGAGTGAGTTTGTTATCAGGGTAGAAATAGTTGTTTCCCTTCTTAATGGCATATGTTGAATAGGTAAACTGTGAGAGTGCTTTAGATGTGGAACTGTAAGCCCAGTGACTGGCAGGAACATCTTTAAACTTACGAGTTGGAGTGTCATCATTCGTTATGTATTTATTAAATAACTGTGAAAACATCGTGATGAATTCTGCTTTGGTCACACTATTATCGGGTTTGAAGTTGCCATTTTGGTAACCTTTGATAATTCCTTTCTTGCTCATAAATTCAATGGATTCGATAGCCCAAGAGTGTTTGTATTGGGAGACATCATTGAAGGTGGAACTTTTGGCACTGGCAGCTGTAGAGCCTGCGATGAGAGATGACAAGAGGAACATGATTATAACTAGCTTTTTCATGCTGACTTCCTTTCTAAATGTAGATTCAAATTTTGGAAACTCCTAAATCTTAGCATAATAAATTTTGAGCGTATACTTATTTCAGGAAATGAAGGGACTATTTATCTATTCTGAAAAGGGTGTTATGGCATTTGCTTAATGTAATGGATGAAAAAAGGCCCATCTCCACAATGTGAAGACAGACCGTTCTATTAATGCTAAGGATATTTATTCCATTCTAAAATTTCAGAACGTTTTGGCATAAGAGATAAGTGCCGTAATTGTGATGATGTTAAGCAACGTTGAGATTAGCACGGTCTGGGCTGCATAATCGGGTTCGTTATCGTATTCTTCTGCGAGAATGGATGCATTGACACCGGTCGGCATACCCGAGGCAATAATGAGTGCCTGTGCGGCGATGCCTTCCAACCCAAGCAGTAGCACAATTGAAATCCCGATAGCCGGGCCAATCAGAAGACGCAAAAATGTGCTAATATACACATCAAGACGGTACAGTTGAATTGGATATTTTACAATCTGTGCTCCGAGCGTCAACAGTGCGACGGCAACCATACTTTGCTGCGCATAGGTCAGTGGCATGGACAGGAACGTAGGCAAGGGAACCTCCCACATGTGTAACAGAATCCCCAGCAAGAGTGCATATGGAACAGGCATTTTAAGAAAACCAATAATCACCGCACGGTAATTACCTTTGAGCTTCGCGCCCTGAATGGACAACACGCCATAGGTGAATGTCAGTAATGCCTGCAAAGACATGACCAGTGCCTGAATGGAAGAGGCGAGTGGATCGCCGCGGAATACCAGTGCATTGATGGGCAGTCCATAGTTGCCTGCGTTATCCAGCATAATACTGTTGTTGAAGGCAGCCTTCATGCCTTTATTCATCCGAAGCGAGCGCGCAAATACAGAACCTACAATATAGAGAATCAATACATATATCGCGTAAAAGAGTGTCACGGTCCCAAGCAGTTCGCCCGACATATCCGAGTGGTACATGCTCATAAAGACGGCTGCTGGGGTAATACAATAGAAATTGATTTTGGCGAGTGTGTACAAGTCCAGCTTGAACACCTTTTGCATCCAGGACCCGACGGCGATCAGGAGAAAGACGGGCAGGACGACTTCAAGCATGATGTCTGCAATCATTAGTTCAGCTTCCTTTTTCATGAAAATTTCAATCCGATTTCGAAAATACTTTGCTTATTATATCATTTTATACACACACGAAAGATGTAATTAGTTAAAAAAGATAAGGGGGCTTCCCATCATGATTCCAGATCATCTGGATGTTGGTTTATCGATATTGTTTATTGGTTTCAATCCGAGCATTACGTCTGGAGAGACGGGTCATCATTATGCTTACAAAGGAAACCGGTTCTGGCGCATCCTTGAACGGTCGGGATTAACCCCGCGTTTATATGATGCACAGGAGGATGGAGAGTTGCTGAAGCTGGGATATGGATTCACGAATATTGTGGCCCGGCCCACCAGAGGTATGGAGGATATTACGAAGGAAGAGTACGCAGAAGGACGACAGATTTTACGGCAAAAGTTGGAGAAATACCGACCGGACATCGCTTGTTTTGTCGGAAAAGGTGTATACACCCAGTACAGCAAGCGTACCAAAGTGCAATGGGGATTTCAGGACGACCCGGTCGTCAAGGAAATTCAGGAGTTCGTCGCTCCGTCGTCCAGTGGACTCGTGCGCATGTCGATGGATGAGATTGTGGCGATCTATTCCCAGCTTGCTGATTTTGTTGCGGAGAAGAACAGGGAAGATTAAGAGGCAAGTAAGCAGAGTTCACCCAGTCGGTTTTGCCGGTAGGGCGAATTCTTTTTTTTGGATAAAGTGAGAGGTTTCGGGAATGGCTTCCGTCTATATAGTACAGAACCATGCATGGAAGCTGTAGAGAAGGGGGATTACATGAATCAACAGATACCGGAGGAGGAGCTTATTCAGCGTATTGTTGCAGGGGATAAGCAGTTGTTCTCCGTGCTAGTGGATCGATATAAAAATAAAGTCTACGGCATCATGCGCGGAATGGGCGCGAGTCATCCGGATGCACAGGATCTCGCTCAGGATACGTTTATTCGCATCTATCGTTATCTCTCGTCGCGGCGTGAGGGAAGAAGTTTCTCGTCGTGGGTGTACACCATTGCGGTGAATCGGATGCGGGATTTTATACGGGAAAAGAAACCCGTCATGTCTCCGGTCAATCAGGGGATCGAACCTGTCAGTAATGAAACACCTGAAAAGCGTGTGCTGCATAAAGAGATGCAGCGTGAAATATATCGACAGCTCGAACAGTTACCTGAATCGTATCGCCTGGTGTTATTACTGAAGTACACAAACGAGTTGAGCTATGAAGAGATTGCAGACATTACAGGCATGAGTTCAACCAAAGTGCGCAACGCCCTTTATCGCGGGAAAAAAACGCTGAGGAAGCAAATGGAACGCAAAGGAGGTTTAGCTACGTATGAAGCCTATTTCAAAGGATGAAGATCGGTTATGGGAGGAGCACCTGTACCGTGAGGAGCCGGATGCGGATTTTACGCTTAAGGTCATGCAGAAGCTGGATGGCGTGTCTATGGAAAATGGAGAAGAAGAGCATCCATTCGTGAAAAAATCCAAGAGAGCGCATTGGATGCGCCGGACTGGAATCGCCGCAGCGGCAGTTGTGATTCTTGCGGGAGGGGCCTGGTTTGCTTTCGAACGAACAGCAGAGCTAGCACAACCCGCGGTAAATGCTGTGGATCAGCGGCTTCCCGACATCCCCGTACCAGAAGAGATAAGATCTGCTTATCTGACGGACGATTACAAACGTCTGAAACCACTTGATCTTGTAATTAACCCGAATATTCAAATTCTAGATCAGGGGTATACGCTCAAGATTAGCGATGTTCTAGTGGATCGTTCACAAATTATTATTATAACAGAACAAAGCAACCCTAAAGGCAACACGATATCGGATGTTTATCTGGATGCGGGAAGAATTCATGTTACAGATGAAAAAGGGAACAGTGTTGCTTCCATGGCGGTAGATACGAGGCTTAGCAGTTGGAAGTATCAAAGGTTTGTATTCCAATTGAATGATGATATTCCAGATCACGTATTTGTACGGGGGGAATTAAGTTATTTAAAAATCCCTGATCATTATAATCTTGATACTGGAAAAATTACAGCAAGTAATACAACGGTGGATTGGAGCTTCCAATTCAACATCGATATGACCAAAGCCAAATTAATGTCTGTTGAGGCTCCCATGGACAACACCTATACCACTCCTGAGGGGGTAAAGCTAGACATGACACAACTTGTGAGAACGCCAAACGGAACCCGACTTGATGTGAATGTCAGTTTGAATGATCAACTGCAGGCTAAAGTGAGTGAGGATTGGAAGGAACAGATGGATATCCTTTATCACATCGAAATTCCTGAAACCAATGAGTATAGAATATTTAACGGAAGCAGGCCTTACGCTCGACAGCCGAAGTTCCGGCTCCGTGATCTGAGTGAAGCGAACGAAAATGGCGGTTGGTTGAAACTATCCGAGACGTGGGACCCCGCATTTGTGACGGTGGATGCGAAGAATATTCGCTTTGTATTAGATGGCTACACCTTACTGGTAAAGGAAGAAAAGTCTATCGAAATTGATCTTGAACAACTCCCTCTCACGACCACAATATTTGAGCAATCGGGTGACAGAGTCGTTTTGAATGGGTATAACTTTGATCCAGAAAGAGGGAGTTATATTCCATCGGGTAGTGGAACCGATGACCAGCATTCTCTTGTATTGTTAGGAAGTGCAGAGTTCTCCAACGAAATTGCCGGGGACAAATGGGTGGCGGTTGATCGTGAAGGAATCGAATATCCCGTTTCAATTCTAAATTCGATTAAAGAGATAAATAATGACGAAAAATATGTTACAAGTGATCTCAAATTAATGGTTCATGGACTCCATCAGAATTCTGCTACCAAGTTCACCTTGAAACGAACGGTGGTTCACCGTGAGTTCCGTGATGTGAATTGGGAAGTGGATCTTCCGTCGTACGATAGCCTGCCTTGGCTGAAATAACCAGTAGTACAATTCTCAGACATGAAGTAAATGATGCTTTGAATGGATGATATAAGGATTGATCAACTGATTTAAGTGTGGATGTATAGAGACATATAAGCGTATAAGCCTAATATACGAAAAGGCCCTGCATAATGGTATGCGGGGCCTCTTTCGTATGCACCAGATTTACGGGGACAGCAAGTACCTAACGAAACCATCTTCAGAAAACAACGGTTACCCTTTCCGAATTATGCCGATTCCCTTGGAATCAACGTAGTCGATAACATAACCGTCTCTTTCGGCGTTCCCGGGCGTTCGATCCGGCGTTGCAAAGCTTCCACCGCACGCTGTCCAAGTTCCTCTTTGCACAGGTTAACTGTGGTCAGGGGCGGGGAGGACGTAACGGCAGAATGTACATTGTCGATACCGATGACAAGGCAATCTTTAGGCGTGGAGATGCCCATCTCCTGTAATTTATGCATCCATTGCAAAGCAATATCATCATTAACACCAATCCAGGCATCGGGACGTTTGTCATCTGGTATGTTTTGAATGGCGGTAGCCAATTGGTTAACCCATTCGCCGTTCTCATACGGAATATTCCATTCTCTAAAGCTGGTCGTATGACTGGTGTCCACATGGAAATGGTTCAGAGCCAACTCAATCCCGATTTTCCGCTGGGCGAAGCTCGCAGCACGGCCATCATCTGTGATGAGGCCGATTCTTCGGCAATTCATAGACATTAGATATCTAGCCACGGTGATGCCAGCTTCCAGATTATCATGGCTGATCGTATCACAATTCAGCAGGGGTTCCTGATGATCTACCAAAATAATAGGCCGACCTGTCTGAGAGAGTCTTTGCAGAACCGTATGCGGGAAAGCCCCCATGACAATAATCCCGGCACAACGTTCCCAGTCCAAGTGAGGAGCAATAGCTTTTTCGGGAGAGGTGTTCTCGTCCGTCACTCCGAGTGAGGGAGATACAATGGCATGATGCCAACCACGCTCATTACAGGCGGAGATCATGCCTGACAGAACACGTTGCCAGTAGTGGGGTTCACCGCGGTTGAGCTGATTCATGCAAATGAGAACAAACGGTGGTTCGGACGGATCTGCATGGTTTGCAGTAGCAGAACTATTGCTAGTACCTGGAGTACTTTGGCGATACCCCAGTGCCCGAGCGAGTTCCAGAACCCGTGCGCGTGTTCCTTCACTGACACCCGTCTTGCCACTGAGTGCGCGGGAGACGGCATATTTGGATAATCCGAGCTGGTCAGCCAGCGTCTGAATGGATACTTTGCGTGACATATCATTACTCCTTCATTTGACGATCATCTTCTGACACAGTACACTTACAAATAATAATGTTATTATAATTTATCATAACAAAAATAACAATATAATTAGAGTGTTAGCTCCAATCTATATATGTTCAACTAAATATTTACACGATAACGGAGAGGGCAGAAATAACCTGAAGAAGCGAAGCGTGCGCCTTTATCACCGGATTTTCCCTTGAGAAAGGGGATCGGAAAAAATCTGGGGATAACAGCGATCGGAAGGTTATTCTGCAATCGGAGTGCTGGTGTAAAAAATATTAGCTGAACTTAAATAAACCAATTCAAAGGAGACGACATCCATGGAACAGTTCAGATTACCGAAAATCCCTATGCCACATTTGGAATTGCCACAAGCTGTGCAGGATATTCTGACTGAGGCGGACGAGCGTTTGCAACATCGACCGAGATTGCTGGCGCAGTTTCGAAATTGTTTTCCGAATACACTGGAAACGACCACGAAGCTATTAGAGGATGGAACAACCTTTGTAATTACAGGGGATATTCCCGCGATGTGGTTAAGGGATTCTGTAGAACAGGTCATGCATTATGTTCCGCTTGCGAAGTATGACGAGAACTTACAGCGTATCATCGGAGGGCTGATCAAAAGGCACACGTTCTACGCTGATATGGATATCTATGCCAATGCGTTCAATGAAACGGCGAATGGATGGCATTGGGATGCCAATGATGAGACGGAGATGTCACCTTGGGTGTGGGAACGGAAATTTGAACTGGATTCCCTCTGTTTCTCCATGAAGCTGGCTTATACATATTGGCGGGAAACGGAACTCACGGATATATTCGATGAGCGCTTCAAGAAAGTGATGGAGAATATCGTACAACTATGGGAGACAGAACAGCATCACGCAGAGCAATCACCTTACCGGTTCATGCGGCGTAATTGTCCAGCTCATGATACCCTGCGTAATGAAGGATTGGGTATGCCAGTGAATTATACGGGCATGATCTGGTCTGGATTCCGTCCGAGCGATGATGCCTGTGATTTTCATTATAATATTCCGGCGAATATGTTCGCTGCGGTAACCTTGCGGCAGATGGGGGAGATCGCGAAGTGGGTGTTCCGGGATGAACAGCTGGTGAGTCGAATGGCTCGTTTGGAAGAAGACATACGACATGGCATTTCTCTGTACGGTACTTACCGTCATCCAGAGTATGGACAGATCTATGCCTATGAGACGGACGGTTACGGCAACTTTTGTCTGATGGACGATGCGGGTACACCTGGCCTAATGTCCATTCCGTATATGGAGTATGCTTCGATTGAAGACATGGTGTATCAGAACACACGTCGATTCATTTTGAGTAAGGAAAATCCGTTCTACTATGAAGGGCAGGTAGCGAAAGGCATTGGTAGCCCTCATACCCCTCCGGGATATATCTGGCACATGGCGCTATCCATGCAGGGCCTGACCGCAGACAATGACGAGGAGATGCTGGCGATGATTGAATTGCTGGAGAACACGGATGCGGGTACCGGATATATGCATGAGGGCTTCCACGCCGATGATCCTAACACATTCACCAGACCGTGGTTCGCCTGGTCCAACAGCTTGTTCTCGCAACTAGTGTATAAGGCAATGAAAAAAGGAATTCTATAAAATGATGAAAGTTCAAAAAGATGCTCATTGCTCGCGAAGCAGCCGTTCCGGTTACGAATCGTTCTTTTGATCGCTGTTATCCCCGGATTTCCTGATCGACTTTTGTAAAGTCGAAATCCGGTGATAAAGGTGAACGCTTTGCTTCTTCAGAATCGATTTCGTTCCCTGCACTGCTTTTACTATCGAGCGCGACTGTTTTTGAACGATATCATTTTTAAAATAGGAGAGTAGGTAAAAAAACAAGAAAGCCCAAACTGCTAAACTTTGCAGTTGGGCTTTGTTTATTATGAAAAACATAGGCGCTTCGCTATGTGTTTTTTAGCAAATCGGCGATGAAGACTTTCTGGCCTATGCGGGCGCTTTCCAAGGAAGCGAGGACCATAGCCATGCTAAACTGGTTATCACTGCAATCGGTCTCAGGTAATCGTCCGGATTCCAGTGCGGCGAACATGTCTTCGAGACAGCCGTGATGACCTGTTTTGTCCATGACAGGCAGTTCCGCTTCAATCCGCTCACTTGGTTGGAAAAAGGATGGTTTGCCATCAGCATCCAGGCTTTGCGCAGTAACCACCTCAGCATAGATGTCGTCATGACCATCCCAGATGGCAGTACCCTTTTCACCCGTTACGCGCCAGCTTGCTTCCCATGATGTGGGTACACCTTCTGCGCACCAGGAACCGCGATAGTTGAACACGGACCCGTCGGACATCTCAAATATACATAACGCCATCGCATTGCCCTGATACCAGGAACCTGGAGGGTTGAACTCATGGCAATATACTGAGATTGGGTTGGCTCCAAGAATATATCGGGCCTGATCAAAAGTATGTATCGCCATATCAAGCAGCAGCGGACTATCCATCAGATCCCGGAATCCGCCGAAGTGCGGCCCGAGGAAGAAGTCGGCTCCTGCGTATCCTACCTGCCCTATTGCTCCCCCGGAAATGAGGTGCTGGTAGGCGCGGATCCGCGGATCGAAACGGCGATTCTGCATGACGGCTTGAATGTGTCCTGTACTGCGAGCGGTTTGCACAATATCTGTGCAATCGGAGAAGGATTCCGCCAGTGGTTTTTCGCCAAATACATGACATCCTTCCTTCAGCGCTGTCATGGCAATGCCGTAATGGCTCGCTGGGATGGTGACATCGAATACGATATTTGCACCAGTCGTTTGAATGGCTTCACGGATATCGGTGAACGTAGGGCAGGTGAGACCATGTCTTGTAGCAAAAGCAAGGGCTGTCTGTTCATACAGATCGACCAGTCCGACGATTTCTGTATCCGGTCTTTGTAAGGCGTAATCGGCCCACGTATTTGCCATGGCACCGCAGCCAGCAATAATTACCCGATAAGGATGAGTCATGTTCTCATCTCCTTCGCATGGATTGTGTTATACAGCTCGCATGTTTTTTTATACCGGATTGGGTACAAAATCGCCGCCGCGGCATTGTTTCAAATATCGCAATGCATGCACCTGTCCGGTCATTTCGAGTTCGTCTTTGTAGACGGGATCATGCCAGCCTTCGATATCAATCGTGCCTTGATAACCGTTCTGACGCAGGATGGTAATGATGTCTGCCCAGTTGCTATCCCCGAAGCCCGGGGTGCGGTGCCAGACAAATTCACGTGGGCCATGCACACCATATTCCTTGACGATATCCCAGGCAATCGTGGCATCTTTGCCATGTACGTGGAATACTTTGTGAGCCCATTTGCGCAGTTGTGGAATAGGATCGATCAGGCTGGACATTTGATGACAAGGCTCCCACTCCAGGCCTACATTGTCATCCGGAACAGCGTCAAACATCATCTCCCAAGCCGTCGGGTTATGTGCAATATTCCAGTCGCCCGTCTGCCAGGTACCACCCATATCACAGTTTTCAAAAGCAATGCGTACACCCCGGTCCGCTGCCCGGCGTGCCAGTTCACCAAATACTTCCTTGAACCGGGGGATGGACTCATTAATGGGTTGATCGGTCAGACGTCCGGTGAATCCAGAGACGATATCTGCACCGAAGAGCTGTGCATTATCGATAACCCGCTCCCAGCTTGCCAGTGTATCGGCGTTGTCTCCGGCTCCTGTGAGCGGATTACCAAATACACTCACCGCGGAAATGACAATACCTTGTTCGTCCACGATTTCACGGACACGTTTGGCTGTCTCTGCCAAGTCCAGGTCGCCAGTTGTTTGCCAGAAGGTCAGGTTAAATGATTCAAAGCCGTGTTGCATGATCTGCGGAATAACACGGACGGCGTCCTGCCCGCCTACAAGGGTACCGATGCGTAATGATTTATTCATGGTTGTATTTCACTCCAATATTGGCTTATAGTACTTCGTGACACACTCATTATAGCCGTGCATTAGCGGGATGGCTCTACACAATCTTGTGTAATATTAGTCGGATCTTGTTCAGAGGGGGGAGAAGTCGTGCTAGATCTGAAAGCGCTTCACGAAAACACCCGAATTGATCATAAATCACACCCATTTCAGCTGTTCCGAAATTGGTGTTCGGATATGAAAAAGGAAGAATGTATTCTGTATTTGCATTGGCATGAACATTTTGAACTGATTGTCATGCGAAGGGGCAGTGCGTTGTTTCATATTGATAGCAAACCTTATGTGGTTCGAGCGGGTGAGGTCATCATCATTCCGGGAGGCACGTTGCATGTCGGGTATGCTCTGGATGATGGGGATGTGGATTATGATTCCGTTGTGGTTAACCGCGCCCTGTTCCATGATTTCACCCATGATCCCGTGCATGAGCAATATGTCGCGCCGTATCTGGAAGGCAGGGTGAGGTTTCCGGTCAAACCGGCAGAGGAAGATGCAACCTGCGCAGGCTATTATTCTTTGCTGAATGAAGCTGTGGAGGAAATGGCGTTACAGCCCCCGGCTTATCAGCTCGTGGTGAAGTCCAAACTGCATGCTTTGTTTACCCTGCTTGCGCGTACATTTATGCCGCAGCAGTTGCCGGATAAATCATCGGGCGGATCGTATTTTCCCAACCGCGAACGTTTCAAACAGTTGATTGCACAGATTGAAGCGGACCCCACAGGTAGGATGTCTGTTACGGAAGCGGCAAGCCATGTGGGACTGAATGCGTATCACTTCTGCAAAATGTTCAAAAAGCTGACCGGACGTACCTTCGTGGAATACGTGAACGGGTGCAGGATGGGTGAGGCAGAGCAGCTGCTGCAAGGTAGTAGTCTGACCATTACAGAGATCGCCGCCAGAGTCGGCTGCGACAATGCCAACTATTTTACGAAGTTATACAAACAGTACAAGGGCATGACCCCCTCGCAGGGGCGGGGGAGAAAAGAAGGTTGAGCGCGAGCAGTTTAGCAGTAGTCTCGAATAAAATGTCTATAACGAAGGTTGTGACTCTAAGTAACTCGCAGTCGCAATTGTGAGCAAAAGCAAAAGCAAAAGCAGAAGTAGAAGTAGAGCACACAGCAGTGATTACCGTAACAATACTCATACTTACATCTACGAAGAATAACCCGGATAAAGGCCAATTCGAGGCGTTCATCCGGGTGGTTTTGATTCAATAATATCAAGACAATCATCTATGCGTACAACGTGCTCATTTCATAAATCTGGAGAACAGACGATTGGCTTTCTTGGCGAGGTCGTCCATTTTGACATTAGCATGATCGAACTGATTATATCCCCATTTGATCGTTTGCAGCATGCGTGGAGATATGGGCGTACCTTTGATCCGTGGATAGATGTTGTGATAGGCCCAGACCAGATGCTCCCAGCGATTGTCATTGCCGTCCTGGATATACTCGGATACGTCAATTACTTTGCCGCGTCCATCCTGAAGAATTACATTTTTCAGATGAATGTCGCGGGGGTTCAGCCCACGGCTGCGAACAGCTTCTCGCGCTGCGTCCACATCGAGCATCACCTGCTCGGGGACGGGGATTCCTTTTTCCAAACATTCCAGCAAGGTATCCCCGGGTTCAAAACTAATCACTAGAACATTCCGGCCACTGCCGTAATAGGTAGGGAAGTATGGCAGGCCTTTGAGTTGCTCGTATACTTGCTTTTCATTTTCGAGTTTGTCCAAGGCATGATCCGAGTACATCTTGAAGGCATACTGCGGCAAGCCGTCATACGTAAATACAGCCGCATCCGTACCTGTGCCAATGCAATTCAATCCTTCTACATCGCCGATGATGTTCACGAGCTCATTCCGGTCGCTTCCGATGACTTGGATCTGTTGTAATGCTTCTTCCGCCTGGAACCAATCCGGTCGATTCATGGGTGGTGCCTCCTTTTAGGATATGCCTGTACAATTTTTAACTTATAAACATTTTCTAACGAACCGAGAACGTCTTATCTCACGTTTGTGTGTGAGATTCGTTAGCGCAGGGCCCGCGCTGGACCCGTAAGACCCTTACTAGCATCTTGGACTCGCTGCCCTCTATGGAGTATATTATGCGTTCTGCTCCGCAATTTCATCTTTTGGTGATGTTACTATATAAACGATACGGATCGAATCGGAAACGGTTGCGTCAGAAGAAAATAACGGAAGCGCGCTTGCGGCAATGTTGCCCGGGCTTTATACTGTGAGCATTAAGGGATCTCATGCAGATCCGGCATACAGAAAGGCAGAATATCTTATGGCACAATACCCGCAGTGGTCTTATTCGCAGTCGCGGGCGAGTATGTTCGATGAGTGCCTGCGCAAATATTATTATCATTATTACGGTGCCCATAACGGCTGGAAGACAGACTCTGCTGATGAGATGCAGGTTCGTCTGTACCGTCTGAAACAGCTTAGCAATCTGTACCTTGTCTTCGGGGACCTTGCGCATCGGATGTGTGAGTCGGCGGTACGCAGCAGGGAAGAGGGCAAAGATAAACCGCGTGAACACTTTTTGGAACAGACGATACGCAAGCTGCTGAATCAGGCGTATGTGGAATCGATGGACGCGGATCAGTGGCGGCTGAACCCCAAGAACCGCACGATGTTGTCCGAGATTTATTACGGGGATGATACGTTGAATGACCGGATCGCCAGGATTAAGGAGCGGGCTTCGGCCTGTGTTAGTAACCTGTACCAGACGCTTACGTGGGAGGACTTGTCCCGGGCAAGTACGGACATTCTGGAGATTGAGAAATGGGATACCATGATGCTGCACGATACGCGTGTGTATGTGAAGATGGATTTATTGTATCGGCGCAGTAATGGCAATATTGTCATTGTGGACTGGAAGACGGGCAAGGAAGATGACTTCTCCGATCAGCTAATGCTGTACGCATCCTATGTGAGAGAACACTACCGAATCCCTTTGGAGCAGATTGAGCTGCGAGTGGAGTACCTGTTAACCGGAAAACACAGGGAGTTTACAGCGACAGAAGAGGATATCCGGAAGGTGGAGGAGAACGTAGGTCGTTACATTGAGGAGATGCGATCCTGCGTGGAGGATGAGTATTACAACCGTCCCAAGGACGTCACCTACTTCACAGCGATGCCATCGCACCGGTCCTGCCGGGATTGCAACTTCCGCGAAGTGTGCAGTGAGCGAGCAGTCTGAAGCGCCAAAACCGTAGGAAACTAAAGGCCTTATACCAACCAACAAGCTATCCTATATGTGAAAAAAATCAAGAAGCGCAAGCCGGGAACATCATCTGCCCGACTTGCGCTTCTATTGCGTCCCACAGGCCTGGCGACAAGGCGCCGGATGGAACGATCATATCAAGATTACTGGACAGCGGCGGTATTCTCCAGCGCCTGACCCGCAGGAACATAGGCATGCCCGAGATCCCGGGCAACCGCCTCATACGTGATGTGTCCATTCAGCACGTTAACCGCGCTGCGAATGGACGAACTGCCGCGAATCGCGGCGGCTGCACCGTGGTTCGCCAGTTGCAGCGCATAAGGCATGGTGGCGTTGGTCAGCGCCACCGTGGACGTACGCGGCACGGCGCCCGGCATGTTCGCCACCGCGTAGTGCACGACGCCATGTTTCACATAGGTCGGTTCATCGTGGGTTGTGATATGATCAATGGTCTCAACGATCCCGCCCTGATCAATCGCGACATCCACTATGACCGAACCCGGTGCCATCGTCTTCACCACCTGCTCGCTGACAAGCGTTGGCGCCTTGGCGCCCGGAATCAGCACCGCACAGATCAACAGATCTGCCGCCGCAACAGCTGTTGCGATGTTGGACGGGCTGGATACCAGCGTGTGGATCTGATTGCCGAAGATATCATCCAATTGGCGCAGTCGATTCAGATTCAGGTCAAGGATGGTCACATCGGCGCCAAGACCAATAGCAATTTTGGCTGCATTTGTTCCCACCGTTCCGCCACCAATAATGATTACTTTCCCCCGACTGACGCCGGGTACACCTGACAACAGAATGCCCTTGCCACCTTCTGTTTTCTCCAGTAGCTGTGCTCCGATCTGGGAGGCCATGCGGCCTGCAACTTCACTCATAGGGGTGAGCAGGGGGAGAGCGCTGTTGACCTCCAACGTCTCATACGCAATAGCCGTTACCCGACTCTTTATAAGGGCTTTGGCAAGCTCCGGTTCCGCTGCGAGGTGCAGGTAGGTGAACAGAATCAGTCCCGGACGAAAATATCCATATTCACTGGCAAGTGGTTCTTTCACCTTGATGATCATATCGGCTTCGGTCCACACGGACTTGGCATCCATCCGAATCTCGGCGCCCACAGTTTGATATTCATGATCCGTGAATCCACTGCCGATCCCCGCGCCTTGTTCAATCAGTACCTGGTGACCGGCTCTGATGAAATCAGCAGCCCCGGCCGGAGTCATTGCTACACGATTCTCATTATTCTTGATTTCTTTGGGAATTCCGATTCTCATCACCATGCACCTCGTCCATTTATTGGTTGTTAGCTTATACTACAAGTTTATGACTTGGATAATCGTTTTGCACCTTACTTGATGTCTAATCTTTAGAAATTGAACTCAACATATTGTCGAAAAAGACTGTTCAGGACATTTGTCCATGGATTATAATGTAAGAAAAAATAACACGAAGAGGGATCGCCATTGCGAAATGACCGTGTGTTTACGATCAAAGATATCCTTGCACGTCCGGTATTTGGCCGAGCACGACTAGCGGCAGGGAAGGATGGAGTGAACCGTCAGGTTGGCTGGGTTCATGTATTGGAGATTACCAATGTATCTCCATTCGTAAGCCCCCATGATCTTATTTTATCCACTGGACTTTGGCTTCAATCGGAAGAAGGGCGCGAAGAGTATCTGCTTCAGCTCATTGGCAGTGAGGCAGCCGGGCTGTGTGTGGAGTTTGGTACCAGCATATTCGGAATCCCGGAAGAACTGATTGAACTGGCGGACAGACACCAGTTTCCGCTAATCGTATTTGAGCAACCGGTCCGTTTTGTCGAGATTACACAGGATATTCACTCTCTACTCATTAATCATCAGCACCAACTGCTGAAAAGTCTGGAAGCCTACTCCCGCCAGCTTCAGCAGCGTACATTACAGAGTACGGATATGTCTGCTGTGCTGAACCTGCTGCATGAGTATGCTGCCAAACCGGTGGTGTACATTTCGTCCATGGAGCCGGGCAGTTTTGTGCCCGAACTTGTTCCGGAGATGGAACAGGCCATCTATACCTGGTATGAGCAGGAGGTAGAACATCTGGATTTGAATGATTCAGATACCGAATTATGGTTCCACATAGACGAAGAGAAGGCTCTGTTGTGTCATCCGGTCGTCTGTTTTGGCCAGGTATTTTCGGCTGTAGGCATGATTGTGCATCCCGCAGCTCCAGTCGAATATCTCAAGCTGTTGCTCGACTATTCAGCGAAGGCAGCGGCAGCGCTCACGCTTCGCTCCCAGTTTCTTGAAGAGAAGATGGTCCGCAATCAGAACGAGCTGATCCAGGATCTGATGAATGGCAACATCCATCAGGAGGAGCAGGCCCAGACCCGAATGGGACTTCGTTTGCTGGTGAAGGGACAGTACTGGTTTGCGGGAGGGGTCATCGAGATTGAGCATCGATTGAAGGGTACGGGCCGGGAGAGGATGGAAGCGAATCATCAGGATGTTCTTGTCCTGCTTCGTTCCCTGCTCAAGAAGAACAATCTGCCTAGCCTGATTATGCTGAAGAACAACCAGGTATATCTGTGCTGTGCGAAGGAAGCGGTTACGGCCGCTGCACGTCATCAACTGCTGCGATTGCTGGAAGGAATCGCCCTGGATGTGAAGCGGTTTGCCAGCCGCAACTTGAACCAGGTTATGATTCATGTAGGATTTGGCAAGTTTCGCAGCCGTTTGACCAGTCTGCCGGAGAGCCTTCAGGAGGCCTATCAGGTGATCGAAGTTTCGAGATCGGTAGATTCGATGGAACATGTTCACTTTTACGAACGTATGGGTATATATCAAATGTTAAAGGCATTACCCCAATCCTTCCTGCAACCCTTTGTCCAGGATCACCTGGGTATGTTGATTGAACATGACCAAACGCATCACCTGCGATTGGTAGAGACGTTGGATGCCTACTTGCAGAACTTTGGTTCCAAACGGGATGCGGCCGCCCAGTTATTTATTCATCGGCAAACGTTGTACAACAGACTGGAGAAGCTGGAAGAACTGATGGGTCCAGGTTACATGGATCAAGGGAGAAGAATCTGTCTGGAGATGGCGCTGCTCGCGCACGTGATGATTGAGAATGGACAGTGGCAATCCTCTTGATGAGGTGAAAGGGATGCAACACAGACTGTGCATCGACCTTACACTACCTTGAGCACAGTCTAGCAGTTTTTACTAATCCGCCGGGTGTGTCGTAATGAAGTAGGCAGGCGTTGCAGAGTGGAAGTGGAGCGTCGGCCCCGATAAAGCTTCGTTTGACCGGAGGAAGGTGCCAGTGATAATGAAGAAGGAGCAGCCAGCCGATACGGGGGTGACGACCGGTCGGGACGTCCTTCCTGTCCTGCTTCATTGTCCTCCATTGAAATGCCACTTTGGTGCAGCCATTCATTAAGTCGTTTAGGATTGATTCCAAGTTGTCCGCTCAGATTACAGATATCGAGGTTTATTCTCACACAAATCCGCCTTTCCTGGAATATCGGGCTGGTAGTAGGGTATGAAAGGGAAGCATGAATTCGAGATCGGTAAATGCTCATGTACATGTTGGCTGTGCTTGATTGGCGGAATGATCCATTATGTTAAGAAGTAGCGCGGAGGGGTCTATGTATACCTTGTAAGAACGTTTCCATGTCCGCTGTTTTGAATATTTACTATAAATTGGCTTTTAACAAGATTCTATCACTTCACATGCAATTGCGCGTCTCAATATAGTCTCAATTTTGTGAGAGAAAAAAGTATATTAAAAGTACCAGTATCTAGTACGGAGGACATATATGGGAAACAGTAGTGAGGCTCAATACGACAAATATGTTGAGGATGGCAAACGTTTCATTGGTCGAACCAAGGAACTGACGACACTGGAGCGGTGGTTCAATCATCCGGAAGCGCCACTGACCATATTTTCAATTACGGGTATGGGAGGCATCGGTAAATCTTCTTTGCTTTCAGAGATGTTATCCGTATCTCGTGATCAAGGTGCGACGGCAATATGGATGGATGGCCGATCATGCGGCGCAACGCCTTCCGTTTTTATGGAATATTTGTCCTCTACGTTGGAGTTGGAAACACTGGATAATGACGGATATCCGCGACCACTGAGCTTGCTGAAAGACACTTCGGTCGAGAAGCGATTGGTCCTGGCAGTGGATAATTATGAAGAACTCGCACTGCTGGAAAGTTGGTTCATGGAAGTCTTCATATCCAAACTTCCGTTAAGAGGGATACTTGTCATTCTGGCATCACGCCCAGAACTTGCATCCGCCTGGCGGACACATCCCCGATTGCATCAGCGGTTTGTACAGATGCAGCTTCAACATTTTACCGTCGAAGAGATTTCGGAGTATATCTCGGTTGCGGGCTCTCTGAATCAGGGGATGGCAGGTACTATTACGAGAATGACCGATGGACATCCGCTGGGTTTGGCGCTTGCTGTGGAAGCTGCGGATCAGAGACGGAATCTTCCCCATGCCGAATGGGCTGAACTGTCGCATATGATTAGTGCCCGATTGCTGTTGGAACTGACGATTCCTCGTCTGCATCCCATGGTGGAGGTGTTAACCCTGCTTGGAACAGCAAATCAGGAATTGTTATCATCTGTACTGGATATAACTGTGACCCAAGAAGAGTACCACATGCTGAGACAGATGTCGTTTATTCGTTCCGGCCCGGATGGTCTTGCCCTGCATGACATGGGCAGGGTGCATCTGCTACGGGATTTGCGCCAACGTGAGCCGCATCGGTTGCAGACGATGCGTATCCAAATCGCGAAGTTGCTTAAACCGCTACATGAACAGGCAGGTTCGCATGAGCGCCGCCAGATTGCCCGGAAGATGTTGTTGCTCTGTCAGGAGTCCATGCTTCAATTCCGCAAGTACGCGGATGTGTCCCGTGATTCCTTGTTCTCCCCTCTTGAAACGATGAAACAAGAGGATCTGCCTTCGCTGCACAGGCTGTTACAACAATGGTGTGAATACAGCGTGGCACCAGATCAGGCCGTGTTCTATGGCCCGTTCCTGGATGAGCTGGCGCACCGTTATCCCGAAGGGATCGTATTGATGCGTGACCAGCTTGGAGAGCCGATCGCCATGTTCATTACAGTGCTAGTACATAGGGAAAGTAGCGGGCTGCTACTGAAGCATTTTCCAAATGAGATGAATGAATGCTTCACACCACAGGAGCTTGGCAATGATCCGGATCAAAGTGATACTCACTTTGCTTTGCTGGCTGCGGCAAGAGATGACGTGCCTGGTTACACACGAGAAGAACTGGTGGGGTATATGGCACTGGACCGACTGTCTCTGTTGGGTGATGGTGCGAGAGTGATATTGATTGCAACGAATCCTCATCTGAAGTTGTTCCTGCTGAGTATTGGCTTTCAGATGCGGAGAACCCGAACCCGTGCTTGTGACAGATATGAGGACCCGGCAGATGTGCTTGATTTGGATTTGCGTAGTGGGCAATTCGGAGCGTGGGTTATGTCCCTGCTTGATCCTGAATGGCAAGATGATCGGATACAGCCAGGAACAACGGTGCGGGAGCGGACATCCTGGTCGGAACAGGAGGTTCGCAAGATGCTAGGGCACCTTCGTTCTCCAGGAGAATTGCATGAATATGCTGGCAGGGTTGCAGGAGCCAGGGATGGGATCCAATTACAGCTGTATGTCATGGATCTGCTGGAAGGCAGAGTACATGGTCTATCTCCACAGGATCAGATGCTGTTATACGCGGCCTACTGGACGCATGCTGGCAATCCAACTGCCGCAGCCCAGACGTGTTCCATGAGTCGGGCGACATTCTATCGCCATCTCAGAACAGCGCTGACTCGCTTGGCGCGGATTTTGTAGGGTTCTATTCACTCATCATACGGATAATAACGACAAGAAGAGGCTGGTCATAGACCAAGCCTCTTCATGCGATTATAGAGCGTTGCCCTGGAGATGCCAAGTTGCTTGGCCAGTGTTCGTTTGTTGCCACCTGCTGCTTTCAGATATTGAATTAGAAGCTGCGCCTCATAGGTTTCCAATTTTTGCTGGTAGGTAACACCTGAGACAAGTTCGGAATCATCCGAGGGATCTAATTCGTCCACATTTGCAACGGATCGAGGTTCTTTTTCTGGTTCTGCTCCCGCCGAATCCTGACGTTGCTGATTTTCGTTGTTGGCATATGAATGAATTCCGGATGTCAGTTGAACTTCGGACTGTTCTTGCATGATGAGGGAAGTGAGGGTATCGGGCAGATATTCCTGCTTCACCTCACCATCTGTCGTCAGAATGGTCAGGCGTTCGATCACATTTCGTAATTCACGCACATTGCCTGGCCAATCATATTGGAACAGCAACTTGAACACTTCAGGTGGAACCAACTCAATATGACGGTTATAGAGCAATGAGAATTCTTGAAGGAACGTCTGGGTTAATTCATATATATCTTCCTTGCGCATACGCAGAGGAGGGATGACTAGGTTAATGACATTCAGCCGATAGTAGAGATCTTCTCGGAATTGATTACGGGCAATCATACTCATTAGATTCTGGTTGGTTGCTGCGATAATCCGGCAGTCGGCCTGTTTCATACGCGTTCCCCCCACAGGAAAGTAACTTTTCTCCTGCAACACCCGAAGCAGTTTCACTTGCAATTCCAATGGCATCTCACCGATCTCATCCAGAAAAAGAGTACCCCCTTCGGCAAGCTCAATCTTGCCCTTTTTTCCTTTGGGATCTGCTCCGGAGAAGGCACCTTTTTCGTAGCCGAACAACTCACTTTCAAACAAGGAAGCAGGGATTGCCCCACAGTTAATAGCGATGAACGGTGCAGTCTGCAATTCACGGAGATCATGAATGGCTTTGGCGAATAACTCCTTGCCTGTGCCGCTCTCCCCGAGAATAAGTACGGTTGCTGAGGTGGTACTGATCTTGCGAATGGTCTCCATGCACTGTTTGATGACCGGGCTGCTGCCCTTGATTCTGGCAAATGGATCTAATTCGGGACGTAGCCGAGCAACGGCTTTCTCCAGGTGCTGGACTTTGGAGGTCATATGTAATAGTTCCTGATGTAATCGGATTTCGGTTGTTATATCCACTTCGGCAGCAACTGCACCCACAATATGTCCATCCAGTTGGACAGGACGAGCATTAATCAGGGCGAAGAGGTCGGGCCGTGGCTGATGCTGTTTGCGGTAGACCGTTTCACCGGTATACAACGTTTTGAGAGACTGTAGCCGATCTGGAGGGAAAAAGTCCGCCGCGGGTTGTCCGATAATATCATTTTTGCTGATCGAAAAAACATGCTCCGCGCCAGTTGTCCAGTAGGCCACTTTGGCATCTTCATTAATTAATGTCAGAGCTGAACCCGCTGTCTCCAGTGTGGTCTCAAAATAAGCTTCTATTAGGCGATGCGCATGCATCATGGCATGTAAAACATCGGATACGGCGATATATCCCAATAGAGGGCCATCATCCTGAATGAATAAATAAGAAGATGTGTCGAATAAGCAGAAGGCATCTACCAACGATGTTGATGACGGAATGGTAAGTGTGGGGAGGTCTGTATCCAGAACATCCATATCCGTACGCAATAAAGACATTAATTCTGGAAGTAAATGTTTCATCGATATCACCTCAGTTAGGGCATAACTTTCAGAACTGTACCTGTTACAAGGAACTTTTATGATCGGAGTAAATGGAAATATTTGAGTGAGATAGTTATCCATATTATAGCTTTCAAAGTGAAGTGTGTATAGATTTTTTGACATGAATCATACATAAGACAATCGGAAATAGTGGTTAATTTTGTTTTGTACAACTAGAATACGCTCTCAATCTGAAGCGAAAGTGAAGCATTCATGAACATGACAGTATCAGTTCGTTAATCTCAACACATTCACTGGGCAGGTTAAGTGATTCTATATGTTGACTCTCAATTTGTCCACACCATTAAGTATCGTCTGAATAATACTATACCAAGGACTGAAATGAATGAATTCAATCGAAGGAGGGTGATGAAATGGCGATTCTATCAACTGGGCCCATTGAGAATAATATTTCAGGAATAACGGGGATCCGACCAACTCAATCCGTTACGGTCAAAATCGATAACCGGAATGCGACAGATGTGTTCACAGTGCTTCTTCGGGGCTATTACCTTAATGGAGTCAGAACATTATATGTAGAAGAACTGCTCAATGTATCACCTAATCAGGTCATAACCAAAGTTTATAATGGGAATTTTGATGCTTTTGAGTTTGTATTTTCAACCTCAGACACGGCTGCTCCAGAAGCACAAATATCCGTATGGGGTAAAAATGCCGCAGGCGAATTAGTCGCGGCTCACCGATTGGTATCCCAGGAGTTATTGGGAGAAACGCTGAGCACAACGGGTGTAACTGGAGCCACTGGAGCCACGGGTATTACGGGAGTAACAGGAGGCACCGGAGCTACTGGAGTGACAGGAGCTACGGGAGTAACGGGAGGCACTGGGACCACCGGAGTAACAGGAGCCACGGGCGTTACGGGAGTAACGGGAAGCACCGGGGTCACCGGAGTAACAGGAGCGACGGGCGTTACGGGAGCAACGGGAAGCACCGGGGCTACTGGAGTGACAGGAGCCACTGGTGTTACGGGAGCAACGGGAAGCACCGGGGCTACTGGAGTGACAGGAGCAACGGGCGTTACAGGGGCCACCGGAATAACAGGAGCCACGGGTATTACGGGAGTAACGGGAAGCACTGGAGCTACTGGAGTGACAGGAGTGACAGGAGCGACTGGTGTTACAGGAGCAACGGGAAGTATCGGGGCTACCGGAGTGACAGGAGCCACGGGCATTTCTGGAGTAACGGGAAGCACTGGAGCTACTGGAGTGACAGGAGCGACTGGTGTTACAGGAGCAACGGGAAGTACCGGGGCTACCGGAGTAACAGGAGCCACTGGAGCAACCGGTACAGCAGGGCAAGGGTTGTCCTCTTATGCCTATATTTTTAATACTTCAGCTCAAACTGTAGCTATTGAAGCGGATGTAATCTTCGACAGCAACCAAAATCTTACTAATATTACTCATGCGCCCAATACCGCTGCGATTATTATTGGTAATGCCGGGGACTATGCGGTGTTTTTCAACGTTGCAGGTGTGCAGGCAAACCAATTCACCCTTTATCAAAACGGAGCCCCTGTAGGTGGCAGTGTCTATGGTTCAGGAGCTGGGACTCAACCGAATCCAGGCATGGTCATTATTACGGCTGCTCCCGGTGATGTGCTGACATTGCGGAATCATTCCAGTGCATCCGCTGTTGATCTGCAAACCCTGGTGGGCGGATCACAGATCAATGCCAATGCCTCTATCCTTATTCAACAATTAAGTGGTTAACTTTTAAATAATAAATGGGTGTGTCCAGAAAAATAGACATTTAAAATTGTGGTTCTATCTCATAATTAGTGGTTGACAGTCTTCGGGCGCAAATCATGGGAAGTTCTCACTTTAATAATTTTCGCATTAAAAGAGTCATAATATAAAGTCTAGCCACTCAAAAAGAGAGGCTAGACTTTAGCTTAATTAATAGTTAAGTTCTCTCATTAAAAACATTATTACCGCCTATGATTCCTGTAGATCTCATAATCATCCTCTAGAACGCTGAAGTTCGTTAAACTTTGCATTTTTGTTTATCGCTTTAATATGCGGTGGGGGCGTTAGCGCTTGGAGCCAGAGAGCCCCTTTTCGTTATTGTATAACTCTGCTACAGCCTTGGTTTAAATGCATCTCGATGTTCTCTCAGGAATGCATCAAGTGAGCGCGGTGCTCTGCCAAGCAAGCGTTGAACCATATCCGTCGGCTTCTCTGGCACAACGGTAGACATCGTCTGAATTTCCACAACGTGGTCTGCAAGCCAAGGAGGCATCTGTCCATGTTCGATCAGATCCGTTCGAAGCTCCTCGGGTTTGAGGTTGAGGAATCCGATCGGTCGATTGAACAGGGTGGACATTTTATCTGCAATCTGTGCATAAGTGAATGCTTCGGAACCGGTAAGCGTATAGATGCGGTTCACTGGTTTGTCTCTAGTCAGAACTTCTGTAGCAATATCTGCGATGTCTCGGCAATCGATGAAGTTGCACGGGGAATCTCCAATGCAGCCGAAGAATACATCTCGGGTTGTAATGGTTGGTGCAAGTCGGAGCAGATTTTGCATAAAAGCATAGGGCCGCAGCATCGTATATGTCATCCCGGATTTCACTAGAGCTTGCTCGATTTGTTCATGCCAGCCTGCTACAGCTACTGGTGAACGTTCGTCATATGCTGGGCTGGATATTTTGACGACATGTTTCACTCCCTCTTGCACAGCCATCTGAATAATGGATGTCTCTAGTTCCACTTGTTTAGGGGTGTTGGATAACGCTAGAAATAGTTGACTGGTACCCTCCAAAGCTCTGCGCATCGATTCGGAATCATTTGCATCGGCAGCACAGATTTCAATCCCGGACAACGACAAGTCCGCCATTTGTTGACGAAGCTTATCCGGCTTTCTACTTACTGCCCGAACGGGAATATCTCTTTTCATCAAACGTCTCAAAAGTGCATTTCCAATCATGCCTGTTGCTCCAATAATAGTAATCATGTTTCAATCTCTCCTTATAATGAACTTGTTTATTTGATAATGTAAGCTCGCCAGCGCCATGTCATGATCGTACAAGCTATTGCACCGGACAATGGAAAATCGAACCCAATATGATCCAACCAAGCCCATGAAGAACTCGGGTTTACGATCTGCAATACATTAGAAATCCCCCACGCCGCCACCAAGCCAAACCCTGCGCCTGCAAGTGCCAAGCAGCCCACGACAACGATTCGGGGTGCTTTCGCCACCCACTGTGTGCGGTTCTTACGGTTACGAAGCCAGAGTCCGGCCCATAGAGCCATAAGTAGAGACGCCCCTCCAATCGTTGTTAAAGCTCGTAACTGAAGGACTTTATCAGCGGTAACGATTCCCCCGATGCTTGCCATGATGGCAGGAGACAAGTAGGCCGGGATTAATTCACGCCACAGCACAAAAGGTTTTGGGGGAGGATTAGCGGCTCGGTTTGGATAAGCTTCCTCGGAATGAATGGGGTCATTAAGGTTAACCATATCACTACTCCTTTTTTGTTTAGAAATCACTGATTTGCTTTCATTTATATATAATTAGGAGCCTAACTATATGGGGATGAAAATGGGCTAGTTGAACTAGCCCGGTTTACCTTTCTTCGTTATGCTCCTAGGATTTTGGTTCGGACAAGTCGTGTGACTCATCTGTAAGTGCAGCAATACCTTGTGTTACACGCCCCAGCAGGTTGAGAAACACACTCCTTTCCTCGATCGTAAGTAATCCGACCATCGCTTCCAGTCTAGCAAAATGTTCAGCAGCCATATCCGTTAGTTTCTTCGCACCTTTGGCGGTCAAAATGACTGACTTCTGACGACCATCAACGGAACTCGTCCGACGAGCAACCAGTCCGTCACGTTCTAAAATCTCGATTAGACCAGTTACGGTAGCACGGGTTACACCCAGATTTTCCGCCAGTTGGGAGGGCAGTTCTTCTCCTTCATGATCTTCAAGATCTGCCAACAGACGATATCGACCTGTCGATAAACCGAATCTGGAGAAATGGATTTCCGCAGCATGCCCAAGTTTGGCTCCTGCTACCATCAGTCTGGATGCGACAAGCACGGCTTGTGCATCCACGTCTAATTGATAGCGATCAACCTGACGCTTCGTTTGTACTAACGAAGGGATGAGGTACATATCAGTTGTTGATTTGTTTTGATTGTCCATACATATAGTATGGTGCCTAACTATATAGTTGTCAACTTTTGTTTAGACCATTCGTCAAGTTGGATGCTCTCGTAAAGTGTTCGTACTGAAAAAACCATGTGCCCAGAAAAAAAGAGGCGACATGGTTTTCTTTTGTCTTTTTTCATAAATATTGATCCAACTGGAAAATAACTATCGGAACATATTCTTAACGACCATCCAGAGATTAGCCGGTTTTTCGGCCAAACGGCGGGTATAGTACGGATACCACATGGTGCCATAAGGTACGTAACAGCGAATGCGATAATCTTCTTTGGCGAGACGTTCCTGTTCGCTCATCCGCAGACCATATAACATCTGGAATTCAAAGGCATCCGGCGAGATTCCCCGATCCTTGGCGTATTGTTTCGTCCAGTTAATGATGTGATCATCATGCGAGGCAACCGCAGTGTACACACCCTGATCGAGGTGATTACGAATCATCGTTTTGAAGTGATGAATGACTTCAGAAGTATTCTGATAGGCGACTGATCCGGGTTCTTTGTAAGCACCTTTAACCAGCCGAAGCCGAATACCTTCCCGAATCATATCACGTGTATCTTCTTCGGTGCGATGCAGGTAGGCTTGCAATACTGTGCCTGTATTATGCAGTCCTTCCGAGTGCAGTCTTCGGACAATATCCAGCGTCGCTTGAGTAAATGGACTATCCTCCATATCAATTCGAACAAATAGATCATGTAATTTGGCTTGTGCGGCAACGGTACGGATATTTTGGTAACCCTCTTCCGGGTCAAGTGCGAGGCCCATCTGGGTTGGTTTAAGCGAGACGTTGGAGTCTACGCCTTCACGTGCAATGCCTTCTACCAGGCGTACATACTCATCCCTGTACAATGCCGCTTCGCTCAGGCGGGTGATGCCTTCACCCAGATGATCGAGCGTAGCCATAATGCCTTTGTTATTGAGTATGCGGATCTCTTGGAGAGCTTCTTCCAAGGTGTTTCCTGCAATAAATTTGCCTGCCAGCTTCTTACCATATCTAATGGACAGGTTCTCTACAGCTTTGTTGCCTGCCACGGTTAATAAGGTTTTGCGATATATTTCCGTTCCCACACTCATTTTCGTTTCCTCCTTCAGCATTGTGCATCCTTAATTCAAGCAAGAAACGTGCCAGATTTGGCGATGGTCTACTATTTTTCATGGAAATTTTAACTTTATAAAAAGGAATCAAAAAAATCTGGGGATAACAGCGATCGGAAGGTTATTCTGTCATCGGAGTGGCCCGTGTGAATTTTCTTTAGTTAAATTTAACGAGAAAAATATTTCAGTCTCAACCGGAGTTGGCACGGATTTTGCTACATATATTTGGTGATGAGTAACATGCAAAATAATTTAGGCGAGCAGCCAGCGAATCTTACATCCTGAAGGAGGAATCATTGATGAATATCCCTTTTGTTAACGAACCATTCACACCCTTTGCAGTCCAGGCGAACCAGGAAGCATTTGAAGACGCACTTCGTCAGGTAGAAGCTGAACTTGGGCAGGAATACCCGATTATTATTGGTGGGAAAAAAATAACAAGCAGCCGCACGTTAACTTCCGTGAACCCCGCAGCCAAGAATCAAGTTGTCGGAACGATCCATCAGGCAGATCGAGAATTGGCCGAAAAGGCCATTCAGACAGCGGCGGAGACATTCCACACATGGAAACATACTTACCCGAATGAACGGGCCCGTTATCTATACAAAGCAGCTGCCATTATGCGCCGTCGCAAGCATGAATTCTCCGCATGGATGGTCTATGAAGCCGGCAAGACTTGGCCTGAAGCGGATGCGGACACAGCGGAAGCCATTGATTTTATGGAATTCTATGCACGGGATATGCAGCGACTGAGTGAACCGCAGCCCCTCGTGCGGATTGCAGGGGAAGATAATGAACTGAGTTATATACCGCTGGGTGTTGGTGTTGTTATTCCACCTTGGAACTTCCCACTGGCGATTATGGCAGGTATGACCTCTGCTGCACTGGTATCCGGCAACACGGTAGTATTAAAGCCCGCCAGCACAACTCCGGTGATTGCCGCGAAGTTTATGGAGCTGCTCGCAGAAGTTGGTCTGCCGGATGGCGTCGTGAACTTTTTACCTGGACCAGGCAGTGAAGTGGGTGATTATCTTGTGGATCATGCGCTCACCCGGTTTATCAGTTTCACCGGTTCCCGAGATGTAGGACTGCGAATTAATGAACGTGCAGCACGTACTGCTCCAGGTCAGAAGTGGATTAAACGGGTTATTGCAGAGATGGGCGGCAAGGATTCCATCGTAGTAGACAGTGACAGTGATCTGGAACTCGCGGCAGAGTCCATTACCGCTTCGGCATTTGGTTTCTCAGGACAGAAATGTTCGGCGTGTTCCCGTGCCATTATTCATAAGGATGTATATGATGAAGTATTGCAAAAAGTGATTGAACGGACACAGAAACTGACGATGGGCAGTCCACTTGAAGTTGGCAGTCAGGTTGGGCCGGTTATCGATGACAAGGCATATGCAAAGATCACGGAATATATTGAAATTGGCAAGGGTGAGGGGCGTCTTGTGCACGGTGGCGGTACAGGGAACGTTGAAGGTTATTTCATTGAACCAACTATAATTGCCGATGTGGACCCGAAAGCCCGAATTGCTCAGGATGAGATTTTTGGACCTGTGCTTGCGTTCATCAAAGCAGAATCTTTCCAGGATGCTTTGGATATCGCCAATAATACAGACTATGGTCTGACCGGCGCGGTGATCTCACGAAATCGTGAACATCTGGAACAGGCAAGACGTGAATACTTTGCGGGTAATCTTTATTTCAACCGGAAATGTACCGGAGCACTGGTGGGCACACATCCATTTGGCGGATTTAACATGTCAGGCACGGATTCCAAGGCAGGTGGAAGAGACTATCTACTGCTGTTTACACAGGCGAAGCTGGTATCGGAGAAATACTAGACAGAAACCCATGATCCGACTAAAAACTTCTTACATTTGCTTGAATAGTATGCTATTATCCCTGCAAATCCTTTTGTTCGTATAAGAAACACAGATGCTTATTGCCGAAGGTATAAGGAGGGTAACGGATGTTGGGTGTTCAGTTGGTACAGGAACAACGTATTCGGCTGTCCATCACGCCGGAGATGAAACAATCCTTTCATTTGCTAACCATGTCTGGCCAGGATCTGACCCGTTACTTGCTGGATGCGGCGGAGGAAAATCCAGTACTCGAACTGGAAGAACAAGCCGCGCCCCTCGCCCGGATTCCGCGGCGAATGGATCAGCGCAGGTATGGTTCCTATGATCCGCTGCTTCAGGCCAAAGGTGCCGAACCTACTCTGGAACAATTGCTGATTGCGCAAATTCGAGTGATGACAATTCCAGACGAATTGGAAAATATGGCCGTATATTTGGCAGGGTGCGTTAATGATGATGGTTATCTGACGGTTGAACTGGCAGAGGTGCAAGCAACACTTGAGCTTCCGATGAGCAAGATTGCAGCGGGACTGGATCTTCTCCAATCGCTGGACCCTGCTGGTGTAGGGGCGCGGAATCTGCAAGAATGTCTATTGCTCCAGATTAGACGTGATCCATCAGCAGCGCTGAATGCGGAGTGGATGGTGGAAGCGGGATTGGAAGCACTGGTTCCTTTTCACCCAGGTAGAACAGGGAGTCGATTAGGTATGACTTCACGGGAAGCTCAGACTGCCTATGACTATATTACACGTCTGGACCCCAAGCCCTGTCGATCGATCGGATGTACGGAACGGCCACATTACATTATTCCGGATGCCATTGTTGGGTTGCGTAACGGTGAGGTCCATTATAGTCTGCATGCAGCAGGTAACCCTCGGGTATCGATGAATGAAGCGTGCTTCCGCTGGATCAGGGAAGAGGCTCCCGACGCAACCTGGTCTACCCGCGTGACAGAAGCGAGGGCTATCATTCGGAGTGTACACTTGCGGCGCAGAACTTTAGTGCGTGTGCTGGCGGCAGTGATGGAAGAGCAGAAGCACTTTTTGGTCAAAGGCCCATCCGGGCTAAAACCGCTTAATCTGGCTGTTATTGCAGAGAAGATTGGCATGCATGAATCAACGGTAAGTCGTGCGGTGAACGGTAAATACATTGAGACCCCACATGGTGTATATGAACTCAGGGCTTTTTTTGCCTCGGGAATCAGTACAACGTCAGGGGATAAAACATCAGCATCAGCGGTGAAACGTAGATTAAAAGAAATCATTCGCACGGAACAGGCTCAGCGTCCATACTCGGATAGTCATTTGTCCACATTCCTCGCCGAGGAGGGGATTGTCATCTCCCGCAGAACGGTTGCCAAGTACAGGGAGGAACTTCAGATTCTACCTTCCCTTGAGCGTAAACGTTGGGCTTAATCGAATAGCTGGCGTCTTATTATCTCTGAATACAAGAACCCCCGCAAACCGGATAAACGGTATGCGAGGGTTCTTGTTAATTATTTGTGTTTGGGTTGCTGCATTAGTTTTCCTGATTACCTACAAACGTTCCATATTACGCAGGAAGTGTTCTCCGGCAATCCCTGGTGTAGTCATCTGTTCCGGATGAAGAATCTCTTCCAGTTCTTCCGGTGTCAGCAATCCGCGTTCGAGAATAATCTCTTGCAAGGAAAGTCCAGTCTTGAGTGCTTCCTTCACAATGGAAGCTGCCACATTATAACCTAAGTGCGGGTTCAACGCCGTAACCACACTGAAACTTTGCTTCATGATTAATTCGCAGCGCTCACGGTTAGCTTCCATCTCTTCAACTGCATAACGCGTGAAAACATCGATGCCGTTATTCATAATTTTCAGCGATTGCAACAAGTTGAACGCAATAACGGGGCCCATGACATTCAGCTCGAATTGACCGGCTTCACACGCCATACAGATCGTATGGTCGTTCCCCATCACCTGGAAGGATACCTGGTTAATGACTTCTGCCATAACGGGGTTGACTTTGCCCGGCATAATGGACGAACCTGGCTGACGCGGTGGCAGGCGCAATTCATTGAATCCTGCACGTGGACCTGAAGCCATCATGCGAATATCATTACAGATTTTGGAAAGGCTAACCGCACATACCTTCAGCGCCGCTGAAAGTTCCAGATAGGCATCTGTGTTCTGCGTTGCATCCACGAGATCCTCAGCTGTTTGTAGTGGAAGTCCGGTAACATCAGACAGGTGCTCTGTAACCTTGACGATATATTCGGGTTTGGCATTGAGTCCTGTACCTACCGCAGTTGCACCCATGTTAATGGTAAGCAAGCGGCGATTGGCGAATTCAAGACGCTCAATATCCCGTCCGATGACACGGGCATAAGCTCCGAATTCTTGTCCAAGGCGAATAGGTACGGCATCCTGAAGATGGGTACGGCCAACCTTGACCACATCGTTAAATTCCACTTCTTTTTTACGGAACGCATCCTGTAGTCTTCTCATGGTAGCGAGTAACGTCTCCGACAGTTGGTACGCCGCAATGCGCAGTGCTGTAGGAACCACGTCATTAGTAGATTGGGACATGTTCACATGATTATTGGGATTGCAATGGAAGTAGTCTCCCTTGCTTTTGGTTAACAGTTCCAGCCCGCGATTGGCCAAAATTTCGTTCATATTCATATTCATGGAGGTGCCTGCACCGCCCTGAATGGAGTCTACAATAAAATGATCCAGATGATGGCCTTTCATCATTTCTTCAGCCGCCATGACGATCACATCGCCAATCTTGCTCGGCAGCATCTTCAACTCCATGTTGGTAATCGCTGCTGCCTTCTTCACCGCAGCCAGAGCCGTGATCAGCTCACGGTGTACCGGAACGCCGGTAATCGGGAAGTTTTCCACGGCCCGTACCGTCTGAATTCCGTAATAAGCATAAGCCGGGATTTCTTTTTCACCGATAAAATCTTTCTCCGTCCGTGTGGACATAGTAGACATCTCGTTCGCCTCCAGTGGCATCAATAAAAATAGTTCGGCTTCAGCGTTGCTGAAGCGCACTCAGTATATCATTTAAGCAAAATGGATGCCAATCTAAATCATTTGGCCTCTTGTGCCGATAATAAATAAAATTAGGGATATCCAAGCTTGTCTTATACATTATGCGCTATATGGTAGAGAAGTCATGCATGAACGGCAAGTATGAGGGGAAATAGAACGTTTTCAGTGATGTATATCACATGAAATTTGGTACTTGATTGGTAAAATAGGAAAAAAGGACTACGGGGTGTGCACATGAAATGGACTTTAGGAGCAAAGACTGTCGCAGGTCTGGTACTGATTTCGATTATTACCTACGGAACTAGCGGCTTTTTTATATTTTTTGTCAAAGACTGGGTTACGTTAGATATTCCGAATTGGGTATACATATCGATTATCCTGATCATGGGAGTATGCTGGAACGGGATTCTGGGATGGTTTGCCTCACGCTGGCTGACTCGTCCAATCGTTCATCTGTCCCGGGCTGCACAGCAGGTTTCAGCGGGAGATCTGACAACCGAGATTCCGCAGCGACGCACGCAGGATGAACTTACTGTATTATATGATGCTTTTCGCGCAATGGTTTCTAACCTTCGAAGCATTGTAAATGATATTGCAGACAGTACAAGAACGACTTCACAGAACGCACAGTCTCTGAGTGAAGCGATTACCCAGGCCGCTGAACAGATCGAGATGATGTCGGATGCGGTGGATCATATTGCAGTAGGCGTAGAAGAGCAGAAGGTCACTTCCCATCAATCTCTGATCACTGCGGATGAGATGCTGAACGATTTTCAGCGTATGCATAGCCAGTCTATGGACATGACAGAGATGTCGGGTCAGATGGAACGATCGGTGGATCATACAAAACAGACTTTCTCATCGTTGATGAAAGGGATGGACGAGCTGGCCGAGTCCCACAATCGTTCCCGCGACATTATGTTGTTGCTGGAGAAGGAAGCCTCCGATATCGAGGTAATTACCCAGTCTGTCAAAAACATCGCAGAGGAAACAGGGTTACTTGCCCTGAATGCATCCATTGAGGCTGCACGAGCTGGCGAAGAAGGTTCTGGTTTTGCAGTCGTGGCGCAGCAGATCCGCAAGCTGGCAGACGAAAGTAAGGAATCGGTACACCGTATTAATGAGCTGATTAGTCGTGTGCAGCAGCGGATCAGGGAGACAGCCCAACTGTCTCATGAGCAGCATGGTCTCGTGGTTAATGAATCGGAGCGGACCGTCTCTGTGGATCAGACGTTGCATGAACTGACAGGAACAGTGGAAGTATTTATGAAGGGTGCGCATGATATCGGTTCCAAGATTGCAGAACAGACCGGTCGCGTGGAGCAAACGCACGGTCATGTGAAGAAGATCCAGGGGAAAGCCGGATCGTTCTCGGATGAGGCGAGACGAATTATGGATGCCGCACACGAAGAGACAGCCATCATGGAGGAGATTTCATCCTCGGCTGAAGAACTGAGACAATTAACCGATCGGTTATTGGACAAAACCAAAGCATTCCGGATGCAGCCTTAAGCTGTGTTCGGGATTTTTTTTGTTTTTGGAGCACAGTTTTGGCATGATAATTTGCTTATTCTGGTTAAAGCAGAACGTTCTTTCGTGAAAACGAAAATTTGTAAAGATTATTTTATGAAAGATTAACAAATTCGCAACTTGCGGGCGATAAATGAAGATATAATAGGATTATCATAACAGATAAAGGAGCCCAGTATATTGAAAACTTGGACAGGTATCCTGCTGATGATTATTTTGGCGGTAGCTACGATTAGTACAACTTCGGCTGCCAGAACCATGAATGAATCGCAAAAACAGCTTAACATAGATGATCAATCCAGCCAGACCGCAGTGGGCGAGGCTTCCAATATAGATAAACTGCATGACACAGCGAAGACAACACAGGAATCGATTCCCGTGAAAGAGGAATACGTTTCGGTAGCTCCAGAGAATGAGAAGGTCAGATTATACCCTATGAAAGTTGAGGGTTCAGGATATATATATAACGGAATGATTTTGGAAGTGGACGGCAAAACGCGAGAATTTAGTGATTGGCAGGGAGAAGGCGGGTCTTACAAACCCGAAGTGCACGAGTTGGATCTGAATGGAGACGGCCAGAAAGAAATTATCGTTTTGTACACGGAAGGTCATGGAACAGGTATTTATTTGGGACAAGCACGTATCATTAATCCGGTAACGCTGGAAGAGATGAAGATGCAATCTCTGGATGAGATTGCGAAACAACATGTGAAGTCAAAAGTTACGGTTAGATCAGACCGTGTGGATGTTGATGTCGCCGTTGATGGCGTTCAAGCAGAACCTTTACGGATCGAGGAAGATACGAGTGGCGGCGTATATAACGAAGAGTTGGGGTTCGGTGGAGTTACCTATTACAGTGTAGAGGATGGCCAGCTTGTCGTATCAGCAGCAGGATCTTACGGTGCGGCTTTGTATGCGGGTGATCTGACATTTGCTTATGAGTATCAAGATGGCGAGTGGAAGGCCGTAGATTTGAAGTACAGCATGGAAGTGTATGAAGAAGAATATTATGAATCTTTTGATTGATATCATCCTGTTGATATCATAGTGCAGTGGGAATTAAAAGTCTCGATTGTGGAGTTAAGTGAACAACTGACAAGAATATCTTCCTTTCTCCGTATACGGACAATGGGAAACAGGGCGAGGCTGAAAAAAATGGGGACATACAGCCTCGTTTTGTGCTGCCCGGAAATAGGCAATGTGTACTAAAAATGCAGTAAACAATTGACATTATCACTTTAGTCGTTTAAATGTATAAAGGACAAATCATTTTAACATTCAGGAGGGATTTTGATGAAGAAAAAAGTTGTACTGGGTTTGATGGTAGGTACACTAACGCTTGGGATCGGAACAGGTGCACTCGCAGCAACAGGGTTGGAGCAGATTAAAGCCTATCTAAACAGCAAGATTACGCTAAAAATGGATGGTGCCACGGTGACAGCCAAAGATGCCAATGGTAAAACAGTGTTGCCTATCACTTACAACGGAACGACTTATTTGCCTGTGCGTGCTGTGGGATCTTTGCTTGGGACAGAGATCACTTATGACAGTGCAACTTCATCCGTCCTGATTGGCGGAAAGAATGGATCTGAGCCCGTAACCAACGGAAAAGTAACGCTGAGTGCACTTGGAACATCCGTACTGGGATCTACCGCTTGGCACACCAAAGATCCTAAGGATACCACATATAAAGGCAAGGATTACAAGGATGTTTATCTGCATAATGATCCTACGAAACAGGGGGATGATATCCAGATTAATACGGGTAAAAAGTATTCTTCTCTGCACTTGGAACTTGCCGCGCTGAAAGGAAATCAGGAGATTCATATCTATGATCAGGATCTCGCGACACTCAAAAAGTTCAATATCACTCCAGAAAGCGGTATGATGAGTCTAGATGTGGATGTTAAAGGTACAGACGCTGTCTATGTAGAGATTGTATCTGAAGATCCGGGTTCGGCTCTGTTTGTACCGCTCACAACATCGTATCTGACGAAGTAAAACACAATCTGCAAGTTTGCGACCTTACAGAAGGGGCAAGACAAGCATAAACATAAAAAAACGATGATTCACTAGGCGATTCCTGAACCGTATCCGGTATTCAGAGTTGCCTGGTGAACATCGTTTTTATTTTCTTTTTGTTACGAATATTAACGAATGACGGTATCCAGCGGTTTGAGATTGGCTTCAATCTCGGCGCGGCGACCTTCAAGGAATGGAGGCAAAGCAAGCGATTCACCCAGATGCTCCAATTCTTCGTCTGTATCAAATCCCGGACCATCAGTTGCAAGTTCGAACAGAATACCGTTTGCTTCACGGAAGTACAGGGAGCGGAAGTAGAAGCGATCTACAAAACCGGAGTTAGGGAATTGGAAGTTACGAACCCGTTCCACCCATTGTTTGAGTTCTTCTTCGTTATCCACACGGAATGCAACATGGTGTACGCTGCCACGTCCAGGACGCTCTTGGGCAAGGTCATTCCGTTCCTCAACATGCACCTCGGAGCCGCTGCCACCTTCACCGGATTCAAAAACGAGTACATCAGGTTGACCTGGAGTAAAGGCAGGGTAACTTCCTTTAGCTCTGAAACCGAGCAATTCTGTAAGAACCGGAGCGGTAAGGGAAGCATCTTTTACCGTAAGATGGATAGGGCCAAGACCTACAATGCCATACTCGGCAGGCACAGGACTCTGATCCCATGGTTTACCACCAGCGACACCTGTGTTGTTTTCATCCGAGACCAGAATCAGACGTTGTCCTTCAAAGTCTGTGAACGAAAGCGTGGCACGACCACCCCGTTCAACAATCTCTCCATGTGGGACTTCGAATTCGTCAAAACGCTGCTGCCAGTAAGTCAGTGCTGCATCACTTGGAACGCGCAGTGACGTGCCAGATATACTGTTCACACCTTCACGTGTCTGTCCGGCCATCGGAATCTCGAAGAAGGTAAGTTCGGTACCCGGATTGCCTTTTTCATCGCCATAGAAGAGATGGTAGACGGACACGTCGTCCTGATTGACCGTTTTTTTAATGAGGCGCAAACCCAGGATGTTGGTGTAGAAACGATAGTTCTGATCGGCATGTGCTGTTAGAGCGGATACGTGGTGAAGTCCTTTGATTTGCATAATATTTCCTCCTAGATGAAATGGGATAGTGTAAATGTTCAGTTGAACGTTTGTTAAGTACGGTATATTTTATTTCGATTAAGAAAGTTACTAACTTTTCGTTTGTTTTGTTTCTGAATTTATCTTAACATAAAGATATTTAAATTACAATGCTTATTTAGAATTCCAACTGGACAGCTCTTTCATTCAATGGCAAAATGAAAAAGTTAACATTAAAGAGAGATACTGTTGGTGAGATCCTTGTAAAGGAGAGAAGAGATGCATGGCGTATCCAACATGGCTGGACCCTTATGATGCAGAGCCGTTTATCCTGTTCTCCACTTCACATATCGTTTCAATTAGCGTAATTACAGCAATGATTGTACTGATGTTTTTGCTTCGACACCATCTTCGATCATGGTCAGAGAGGGCACGCCGCATACTGCGGATTGTTCTGGCCTGCATCATGTTTGCCTGCGAAATCGTGCTGCAACTCTGGTATGTGTATGGAGGGATATGGAGCCTGCAGACTTCACTGCCACTCGAACTATGCAGTCTGTCTCTGCTATTATCGGCGTTGTTACTACTGACACGCAGTCGACTGTTACATTCTGCACTGCTGTTTGCAGGCATTGCTGGAGCCCTTATGGCGATCCTGACTCCTAATCTGGGTTATGGTTATGCACATTTTCGATTCATTCAATTTATCGTTGCTCATGCCTGTATCATTCTGGCTTTACTATATATGACCTGGGTGGAACAGCTGCGACCTAGCTGGAGATCTGTAGCAGGTTCGATGATATTTGTGAATGTGGCAGCACTAATCGTATACATTGTAGATGTCATGCTTGACGCGAATTATATGTTTTTGAGACACAAACCGAGTACACCCTCGGTGCTGGATGTGCTAGGTCCGTATCCCATGTACATCCTTGGGGAAGAGATCCTTGCATTAGTCTTGTTCTCGCTGATGTACATTTTGCTCTTTGCCATTCCAGATCGGTTGAAGCATCGTGTGAAAAAAGGTAAAAGCTCCGCGGTATAGGGATAATCCTAGTAGTTGCGCCTGCGCCGCATTATAAACTCTTTATAAATAAAATATCCCGCAGTAACCTGACTGGATCAGGTCGCTTGCGGGATGTTTGGGCGTTGTCCCTGAATGGGGCCAGCTTTTATATGTTTATCCACGGAGCAGAGATTCCGCACCATCCACGTAGATTCGTGTACCTGTAACATGAGAGGCTTCATCGGAAGCGAGGAACAGAACGAGGTTCGCCACTTGCTTCGACGTTCCAGGTTCGCCCTTGAGCGGATGTTCGTGACCCTCAGGGAATTCAACAGGAATCTGTACTTCTTTCAGATCATCCGACGGGTAGGTGTTATCATCAATGTTGGTATCGATGGCTCCCGGGCAAACGGCATTTACACGGATCTTATAACGAGCCAGCTCCAGTGCAGCCATCTTGGTAAATGCAGTTTGTCCCGCTTTGCTGGAAGCGTATGCAGAGAAACCAATCCCTGAGAAGACCCGGTTACCGTTGATGGAACTAGTGATAATGATGCTGCCGCCATGTTCTTTCAGATGAGGAATAGCATATTTGACGGTTGCGAAGGTTCCGCGCATATTGATCTCCATCGTCTGGTCCCAGTCCTCAATTTCCATCGTTTCAATCGGGGCCATCGTTCCGTTAATGCCGGCATTCGCAAATATGATATCCAGTTTACCCGCTTCAGCCGCAGCCTGATTGATTGCCTTCTGCACATTATCCGGTTTGGAGATATCACATTCGATCACATACGCTTCTCCGCCAGCCTTTTCGATCGTCTGCTTGGTTTCCTCCGCATTTTCGGGTGTGCGATCCAGCATGTACACTTTGGCCCCATGTTCGGCGAATCGAATAGCAGTAGCCTGACCAATACCCGATCCACCTCCGGTTACAATCGCCACTTTGCCTTCCAAACGTTGTTCTGTCATCTCTGATCCCTCCATGAGTTAGATTATCGTTGTACGCTCTACTTCTAACATACCCGGCTCAAGACGCGTGAATCATATGTGTATATATCAAAAAGAACAGGACCGCAACGCGGCCCTGTTCTGGAACAGATCAACTTCATCATCTGTCTGCTGTAATATTATTTTGGCATGTGTGATAGGAGACACCCTTAGGTCATGCCTTGGTTTACTTATGTTTTTTCCAGTCCATAGCGCTGTTATTGAGCAAATATTCGAAATCGTTATCCCGGCGCTTCTGCTCCGCTTGGCGGGCTTCTTCTGCCTGCTGACGTTCCTGCTCTTTAAGAGCCGCCTCGGCAGCCTTGGCTTCATCCGCCTGAGCTTTCAGCTTCTCCAGCACATCACTGCTGAGCAGATCCTTCAGTGTTGTGGGTTTATCCTGTGCTACTGCTGCTTTGGGAGCAGGAGTGCGTTTTTTGGATTTTGCCATAGGAAAATCTCCTTTCCAAACATGAATCAGGTTCCATTTATCGTACAGTAGTCATAGTATATCAGGTTCCCGTAAAGCATTCCATGAATCTGCGGAACAAAAGCAGGAAAACGAGGGTTGCGTGACGAATGAAAACGGGTATAAAATCATATACTATTACCGATACTGCGACTATTCCCTGGAGAAAGGAGTCGTTGTTCGTGGAAGTAAACCGTGGTTTACTGAAAGGGCTTGCATGGGGCGTTGCCTTTAGCTGCCCGTTATGGATTGCGATTATCGGCTGGTTACGTTTGATGGGATGGATGTATTGAGGATGATGCCGGAAGAGGTCATTTTTTATAAAGTCATAGATGTAACCGCTATCATTAAAATCAAAAAATAAAGCTCTGCCTTGCGAGATTCGCAAAGGACAGAGCTTTTGTTTGTTTAGAGTTCATTAACAAGTCATAACCATGGATTATCATCCGTTTGGAAGGAAGTTCATTAAGGCATTTTTACCGGCTCTGGATATTCCAGACCGTGGGTGTCTACCGTAACTTTTTTCATAACTTGATCGGAAACCGGTTTGTCACCTTCACCTATTTCCTGAGCAGCAATACCATCAACAACTTCCATACCTTCTGTTACCTTACCGAAGGTAGCGTATGAGTTATCCAGGTAATCCGCGTCAGCTAACATGATGAAGAACTGGGAGCCTGCTGAATCAAGATTATCCGATTTACGTGCCATCGAAATGATTCCCCGAGTATGATTTAGGTGATTCTTGTGGCCATTGGATGTAAATTCCCCTTTGATCGTATAACCTGGGCCGCCTGAACCGTTGCCATCGGGATCACCACCCTGAATCATGAAGCCCGGAATGACCCGGTGAAAGATCAGGCCGTCATAGAACCCTTTATTCGCAAGGGAGATGAAATTATACACCGTGTTGGGCGCAATCTCGGGATAGAGCTCAATAACGATCTTTTGACCATCCTGCATCTCAATGGTAGCCACCGGGTTTGGACCTTCAGGTGCGGCCGGGACCGGCGCTTGCTCGGCACTGGTTGCAGGGCGTCCGCAACCACTAATGACGATAAGCAGCATCGCAAGAACGAGCGATACTGCGGTTGTTTTTTTCCACCGTAAAGACATGAAAACGTTCCTCCTTGCATCTCTGCATTATATATTTTCTCCAAATCATATTTGGATATTTACCCAACTATCATACCGTTTTTGTGGACAGGATGGCAATGTAATACATGTGTTTGTGGTGAACAAGGGATGGTCTTCGTGGAATGATGGGTGTAAAATAAGGAAAATGCTTCCGCATCGGGACGTACGGGTCTGTTCCGTCCGCTCCAATACACGGCAGTCCCGTCGTCAGTAACGGAAAGGGCGTGCGGGTATATGAACTTCTCGTGGAAGCGCAATCTGGTCATATTGTGGATTGGTGTATTTTTTTGCAGCACCGCGTATTCGATCTCGATTCCATTTCTGCCCCTGTTTCTAAGTGCTGACTTGGGGGTTCGTGATCACCTGGAGTTATGGTCAGGACTGGCATTTGGCATTACGTTTCTCGCGAGTGCACTCGTGTCTCCGTTCTGGGGATCACTGGCTGACAAATACGGACGCAGGCCCATGCTGATCCGGTCGGGATACAGCCTTGCCGTCTTGTATTTAATCAATTATTTCGTGCAGGACCCGTATTCTCTGATTGTTGTTCGATTGTTTCAGGGTCTGCTTGCAGGGTTTGTTCCAGCAGCGATTGCTCTGGTAGGCACAAATACACCTGAAGAGAAGACTGGTTATGCACTTGGTATTATGTCCACTGCAGGAGCCACTGGTGGTATTATCGGACCGTTAATTGGTGGCGTGGTGAGTCATTATTATGGCAACCGGAATGCATTTTTATTTTCGGCTATTGTTGTGTTAGTCTCAGCAATCATCGCAACCTTCTGGGTAAAAGAAGAGAACTTCAACCGGAACAAAGCTCGTTCCCACGTCATGGATGATATTCGTGAAGCAAGAGCGAATCGTTTGTTTATGACGGTGCTTGGCATGATGGGCATATGTACGTTCTCCGTCATGATTCTGGAGCCATTATTGACGGTTTATGTGATGGAGATGGGTGTTCAGCCGGATCGTGCCTCACTCAGCTCGGGTATTATTTTCTCAGCGGTGGGGGTAGCAACAGTTATTATGGCGCCGCGGTGGGGCAAGATTGGTTCAAGGATTGGATACGGTAAAGTGTTGATCATCGGACTGGTTGGTGGGGCTGTAGGGAATCTTCTGCAGTTCTTTACAACAGGTTATATCGCATTCGGCATTTTACGATTTGTGTATGGTTTATTCTTTGCGGCTGTATTTCCGGCAATTAACGCCATGATTGTGCAGGCTACCGCATCGAGTTTCCGGGGCAGGGCTTTTAGTCTGAATCAATCCGCTGCCCAGATCGGGACGATGGCGGGACCGATTATTGGTGGTGTACTTGGTGGCTGGCTGCCGATACGCTGGATATTTATTATTAATGGAGTTGCATTGATCATCACTGCGATTGTAGCCAAGTGGTCAGGATTGGATCACAAACTGCCCGTGGTAAGTAAGGTTTCCGCTAAACGATGATGCTGAATTGCAAAGAGAAAGTGAACTTACAGGTAACAAAAAAGATGACGCTGTGAAAATTACAGACGTCATCTTTTTTAAGTCTACTACGGATCTATATAAGTTAGTCATCCGAAGAGGGCTTACGAGAAGCCTTCTCTTTGGGAATGGCATGCTCGACCGCATCACGTTGATCCTCATCCTCAAGTGCTTCGGGAAAGGAGTCCTCAGTGAACAGTCCGAAGTCCGGGTCAATATCCCGTTCGGTCACGAGATTATCCGGTTCATGCACATGCTTTTGGCGATCTTCCTTCATCGTGTATGCACCTCCTCATTCAGGATGTCATAACAGCTGTTAATGTCGCGGTGGAATGTCGTTCTCTGGTTTGGCATCCGCACCAGCACCATTAAGCAGATCGGTACCATGCAGCGCATCCGGATCGGGTGCAGCAGGATCAACCGGACTGTTTGGTTGCAGAAGATCTGCATCCGGTACAGATTCCAGCGGTGTCTCTGCCAAACGTGAATCCAATTCCGGCTCATCCACAGCGGTTGCGGCTACGGGTGCCAGATCCGAATCTTCCGTTACAATCCGTCTGCCGGAAACTTCATCAAAGGTATCCATATCGCCTTCCGGGACTTCCGTCTCTGGCGGAATATCGCGGGACCTCTGATAACGGTCATAATAGCGGTCGCTCTCTTCGTTACTAATTGGTTTGTCAGACATGAGTAACACTTCCTTTCATTGTCGGTTGTCCAAATGCTTCTTACCCCGTAGTTACCCAAAGCGCTAGTGTTGTAATCTTGCACAGGTTATTATCTCCGGGTGTTCACTACGATATGAATGCCTTAGAATTTGGGGAATACATATTTAACCAAGAAGTATAAGAATCCGAAAAAGATAATGATATATGCGGCATATTTAATAAATGTGGAAGCGACCATACTTGAATCCGATTTATGCTGAACATCCTTATGTTCTACCTCAACCGTACGATGGGGCTCATTCATTGTAATCATCTCCTTAGCGTGTTTGTTTGCTTTGAGAAACCATTACACCCGGAGCAAAGGATTGAATCGCAGCCACCGTTTTTACAGCTTTTCCTGTTTTGCCTATGTTATGATGAAGCTTGAATATGTAAGGGAGGGATTCATGTGGACTGGTATACACTGGGTAATATGATCACACGCATCCGTATCGGGCAAAAGGCGTCCACCCCCGGGTTCTCCCGTACCGTCATCCGTCGTCCGGATGGTTTGTTTTGGGTAGGCGGTATATGGTCCGGGCAAGTGGTCCAGTTACGGGATTTCCTTTTTTCCGACATATGGACCATCTATGATGATGAGGAGACAGAGCAGTGGCTTGAATTTCGCAGTCAAGTTGAACAGAAAGAACGGGAAATGATAGTGAACCAGTTCGAAGACCTGCGTGATTAATCGAATAACTTTAACAATAAAATGGAAATAAGACTATAAATCGACTTAAATGTGAAATTTCATTTTATCTCAAGAAGGTGACGTGACAAACGGTGGCGAATGATAAATGAGAGAATCTAAGATAGGGAAAATTAGAACTTTGAGGTGCTGTGAATGAAAAATGTGCCCAAAGCTATCGTCATCTTATGGATGAGTGTATTGATTATTCTAGGCATGCCACATGGGATAGTCTTTGCAACTACAGGAGCGGTTCAGCAACCTGTATCCATTACAGGATGGGAAGTAAAATGGGGGAACGTTGACGACCAAGGGTTCATCAGTGAGGTTAAGGGAGCAGACGAAATATGGGAAAAGCAGGGCAGCGATAAGTTAGAGTATAGCAATACGGATCGATCGAATTCTTTATGGACTCGCCTGACCATCCCTGAGTTGAGTGAGGAAAGTTCAGCCATTCGATTTGAGAACATTAAAGGCAATCATATTGTTGTTTATCTGGAAGACCGCAAGGTCTACGAGAACTACCATTACAATTATGATAATAATGCGGTGTTGCTGCCCTTATCCAGCGAAAATTCAGGTGACACGCTCTATGTATGGTCGCAAAATGAAAAAGGCCGTCTGGGGATACAAGGTACTGTTCAGGTTGGACCTTATGCCGCGTTACAGGAGAAATATATTCATAACGGACTTATTGATGTAATTTTGGGCGCGACCTTTGTGTTCACAGCGATTACGATGCTGAGTTGTACGTTCTTCCTTGGCAAATTCCATAAGGGATTATGGATCTCGCTATGCATTGTGATGGGTTCCATCGGAACGATGATCATCACGTACTCGCAATTTTTGTATACGTTCTATCAGGTATATGGTGACCTGTATTCCGTAGTCTTTGATCTGGCGATGCTGCTGGGTATGCCAGCGCTATGTTATTTTTTTGAACAGATAATCGGGCCAGGACTGCATGGAATCTTCACCAAACTGCGAAAAATACTATTCATATATTCAGTTATCGCTGTGTTCTCTCTATTTATCTATGTTACTTCAGGTGGGCAATGGGAGATCCTCTACAATCTGCTCGTACAGCGTGTGGTTGGCATTGTGCTGGTCATTCTGCTGACAATCCTGTTGGTTGGTACCATCGCCAAAGCGCTGCAACGAAATCGGGAAGCTATGCTGCTTGCAACGGGATTTGGTACATTTGCCTTGATCAGTGTGGCTGAACTGTTGTGGTATTATCAGCGGAGTGGGACGTATCATCTGTTATGGTGGAAATGGTCCATGGTTGCATTTGTGATCTCGTTGATTGCCATTCTCGGAAGTCGTTTTGCCGAAAAACATACTAAAGTTCTAGAGTATTCCAAGGAACTGGAGCTGTTCAACAATGAGTTGCAGCGATCCGAAAAGATGGAGATTATTAGCGAACTGGCCGCTTCCGTTGCCCATGAAGTACGTAATCCACTTCAGGTGACAAGAGGGTTCCTGCAACTTATGACGGAACAGGAAGACAACAAAAATAAGGGGTATGTGCGAATTGCACTGGAAGAACTTGATCGGGCTTCGGGCATCATAACGGATTTTCTTACCTTTGCCAAACCTGAGTTTGACCATATTATCTCGCTCAATATCTCGGATGAGTTCAATCATATTGAAGGCATTCTTGTACCGATGGCTAATCTGGAAGGTGGTAAAATCACTACCGACATTCCGCCAGATCTATATATTCGAGGCAATTCCTCGAAGTTCAAGCAGGCTTTTATCAATATTATCAAGAACAGTATTGAAGCTCTGCAGGGACAAGGTCAGATTGATATCTGGGCGTACAAGCAGGATGGAATGATTAAGGTGCATGTCAGGGATAACGGAGAAGGAATGGACGAGGAAGCACTCTCCCGGTTGGGCGAGCCTTATTTCTCCAATAAAATCAAAGGCACAGGCCTGGGCATGATGGTGACATTCCGAATTGTTGAAGCGATGCAAGGACAGATCAGCTTTACAAGCACCAAAGGGGTAGGAACAGAAGCGGTTGTATCTTTTGCCGAGTTCGTCGATTGACGAACTCACAGAAGGATACAGCGGCTTTTTTGTTCCTACCCCTGATTTCTTACATTACCAATAACTCACCCGGTTTAACTTCTCCAAGGTCCGCAATTCACATCATAATTTACTTTGGAAGGATTGGGAGGTATGACAAGCACATAGTCATTCTGCTGCTCCTCAACGGTACGCACCTGAATGTGCTCCGGGATTATGATGCCAAACGCTTCACGAAGCGCTTGCTTCGGATTGGAGTGCAATTGTTGTCTGAAGTGCTCGTCAGTCCAAGCCTTTTCAATAATATCCTCATGCAACGTTTTCTCTGATACCATCATCGTCAACATTCCCTTCATATTTAAAATTAAACTGAATCAGCTTAGTCCTTATGTTCAGAATCCCAACTGTTGCTCGCTAATCCAGTGATGAAACCCGCCTTGGAGGAGCCGTTTCTTCCGTTGTGTAATGTCCTGAACAGCTTGTACTAAAGTGCTGCATAAATAAGAATTAAACGCCTCGAGATGCGATATTCCTAAGTTAGACGATGTTAGTATACGATTATAGTGATAAGCAATGTCTACATAAGAGTTCATAAGTTGTGTATTGTATACATTGTCATGTATACGTTCGCTTAGAGGATGAACTGGATAGTTGTGATTCAGTGCTGCGGATATGTGGGAGAGGTAGCTGTTGTAGTTTCCATGCACAGCATCTTGTTGCGTGTCTGTGAAGTCATCGGTCATCTGGAGAGTCATGAGTGTGATGTTGATGGCAGAACACACCGGGATTATCCGGTCGGACTGATTCTGAAGAAGGAGTGCACCAGTAGCTCCAATGAGGAGAGGGGCAGCCTTTTGCGCAATCAACAAGGGATTCTGTTGGAAATAATCAATGGAATGCTCACCCGTAACACTCACGGCCCAATCCACTACATATTGTCTGAAATAGACCCAGAACGTGGAGGAAGGATTGAATAATACCGCGTAAGATTGAAGTGCATCCATGTAATATAGATTACCCAGGGATAACTGCAATGTGGCATTCTCCGGTTGTTCATCCATCACGTCGTCCTGATTCAGAAAATATAACATGTGAATGAGACAGGCTGTACTTAATTGGTGTGCTTTCTCTGGGGGTAGTTTATCTGAGTGTTGAATCCAAAGTGGAGTGATGTACCCGATGTAGCTGTGTCCCGAATCTCGTAACAGCGGATTAACCGAACGAAGCTGCTCTAATGCATGTCCTGACAAGGGTTCGGGATATTCCCGTACGAGTTGCTCCGCTGAAGCAAACACGACCTCCAGATCGGATCTAAACGGATCTAACCAATCTTTCCGCATCGTTACATCTCGTCCTTCCTGCGATAAGGTGATTCAGGACTGTTCGACTAGATCATGAAGTTACATTCATTATAGCGGAAATAAACTGAAAAAAATAGGATTTTTTGTGATCAATTGTGAGAAAAATGATGACTTTTTGTATTTTATGGCATAAAAAAGTGGATTTTAGGCTCAAACTAGGAAGGCACAGGATTTCGACATCGGAAAGGCGGCAGAAAAATGAATTTGAAATGGAAAACATGGATGGCAGCCGGATTGGCAGCCGTAGTTATAACAGCAGTAACAGGACATGTGGCATTTGCTGACCCAGCCGTTCGTGCTGAGCAACATGACGATGCGTCAAAAGCTTCTTCCTCTGGCAAACCAGCGAAGCCATGCATGCAGGCAGGACACGGTCTGTTCATGATTGGTGAGACGGCAGACTTGCTTGGGATTGGACTTCGGGATCTGAAAGAACAGATGGAACTTGGCAAGACGTTGTCCCAGATTGCCAAACAGCGTAAGGGACTTAGCGAGGAGCAGTTATTGCAGAAGTTGAAGCCTACACTGGCACAACGTCTGGATCAAGCTGTAGAAGAAGGTTGTCTCACCAAGGAACAAGCTGAAGCCACGAAGGCGGACATGGATACCAAGTTGAAAAAGGTCATTAATACCCCGCTGCGTGATTTGCGGCGTGAATTTGCCCACCATGGCAAACGTTCCATGGTAGATAAGGGCGAAATTGCCCGGTTTATTGGAGTCACGCCTGCTCAACTGCACGAGCAGCTTCAGGGAGGGAAATCCCTGGCTGAGATTGCTCAGGCAAAAGGCATTAGCGAAACGCAGCTGGTGGACAAGCTGAAGGAACAATTAACGGGTGATCTGAAGAGATTTGTGAATCAGAAGGGCAACGTGCATCCAGCCCCGGGTCCCCAGGAACCTGTTCCTGGACGATCAACTTCGAGCGAAGTGAAATAAAGAAGAGCGTCTCCGTGAGGGGGCGCTCTTCTTTATTTTTAAAACGGCTCACTCGTTCCCGGACTGCGAGTTGGGCCGGGTGACGGAGTTCGCTCAGATGAATTTCTTTTGTTCACAGCAGCTGATGAATTAGGTATAGAACGTGATTTGCGCATTAATCCTACGGTGAAACGTGAGCCAGGAAGCTTGGATAGCGCCCAACTGATAGCAAGAGCAATACCAACGGTTACAAGGAACGATAGCAACGTTACAGGCAGATGCCATCCACTGAGTTGAAGCGGTCTGGTGACATAAGCGATCGCGTAGATCACCAGTGCATGAACCAGATATCCACCAAATGAATAGCGGCCAATCCAGGCTAACAGGCGCTGAAACCTTGTGTTTTTGCTCCGCATCAGTACAAGGAAACCATACATCATAAACATCTGAGCCATAATGATCAGGAATGTGGTTGGTTTCAGATAGGTGGAGATATTCAGATTCACAACATCCCCGGACCCACGCAGCACATCGTAACCAAGCCATATATACATCCCTATAAACAGACAGATCGTCCATGGCAGGATCTTCGTGGTCCAACTTCTCCAGCTATCCACTGACCAGGCACATACGGCACCTAGTAAAAAGTAGAACCAGTACATCACCCATGAATAGGAGCGATATTGCAGCAACGTTGACCAAGGCTCAGACATGGATTCTGTCCAGCCTCCCATATTATAGTAGGACCATTTCATAAGCAGGCCGTATAGTGCTGCTGCAAATAGAATTAGCCCGATAATGACTTGCATGGGCGTGAAACGTGAGGCGTTCTGGATACGTCTCTGAATGGCTTTTGCTCCCACCAAAAACAGGGGGAACAGAATATAGAACTGAAACACCATAATGACAAACCAGAGATGATATCCTGTCTGTGGGACAAACAGTTCACGAATCAGACTGCGAAAATCCGGTATGCCTGCAAGCCAGAACGCGGGGGTGAAGATACGGACAGAAAGCCAGTAGATCAGTGTCCATACGACAAACGGCATATAGATATCGCCAAATCGCTTTCGAATGAAGCGAGGATAGTCCGGTTTGGTGTTACGATGATGGTAAAACAACATAACACCCGATAGAAATACAAACGTCGGCGTACCAAATCGGGTCAGATGATAAATCATGGTCAGCATAATGGAATCCGGTTGTTCAATATCAGCGCGATAGATATACTCAGCGATACTATGCTGCATGACGATTGCCAGAAAGGCAATGCCCCGCAGTTCGGTCCATTCCGCTATTCGCGGTTTTTTCACATTGTAATCCTCCCTCCAGGAACCGGAGTTCATCATATAAGGGTACCTGTTAAACATTAAGGCTGCATTAAATGGAGAAAATAGGTACTAAAAAAGACGGCTTTGGCCGTCTTTTCTGTTGATATATCTCATGCTTGTTTTAGTTCTGTCCCTCTGCTGATGGAGTCTCTGAGGACTCGGCATCTTCTTCAAACAGTTTCTGAATGTAGGACTGGAGTTTGGTCACATCAACGCCCAGCACCTGAGCTGAGCCGACCAGTTCATTGGTGAGTAGTTTGTTCGGTGGAATCTGCTTCTGATCGATATCGTTCACATGGATATCGAAGCCAAGTGATGCGAGTTTTAACATCTGGGTTGGACTGAGGTCTGTCTCAATATAAGGAGCGATGGCTTCCAGGATATCCGGGATTTTGAAGAGCGACGTAGTGCTTTGCATTTTCTTGGCCAGCTCGGTCATGAAGATCCGCTGCCGTTCGGTGCGCGTAAAATCCGAGGTGGCATCATGCCGGAACCGAACATATTGCAGGGCGGTTTTGCCGTCCATATGCTGCAATCCTTTTTTTAAGTCAATGTCGTACATATGTTTATCTGCTTTACTGGTGTAATACATGTCTTTCTCCACATCGATCTCAATGCCGCCTATCGCATCAACAAGTGCCATGAAACCTGTAAAGTCTGTGTAGACATAATGCTGAATGGGAATACCGAGCAGATCACTGATGGTTTGTTTGGTCAGCTCCGCACCCCCGTAGGAAAAGGCTGCATTAAGTCTGCTTTTGCCATGCCCGGGAATGGCTACATAGGTATCTCGCAGTACGGAGAATAGATGGGCTTTCTTGGTGACCGGATCAATGGAAGCGACCATGACCGAGTCTGAGCGTCCTGAATCATCGCCTCTTGAGTCTCCACCAAGGAGCAGAATGTTCACCCGTTCCTGGCCCTCCCATCTGGGAATCGTTGTTGTTGGTGTGTCTGAATCGTTGTCTGTGCCGGAAGAGGACGAGTTGGATGAAGTCCCGGAAGCCGTGGAGATGCTATTGGCAAAATGAACAATCGAATATCCGTAATATACAACGACACCTGTAATCGCAAGTGCCAGGGTCAGGGCTGTACCCCATAACCATTTTTTAAGCATAATCTTCACCTTTCTATGATTGAACTGATATGTAACCCAAACTAGTTTAACAAAAAGAAAGCAAAATGTCCTCTTTGATTTCGTAACTTCGGTCAATGTGAGGAATGTTTGACAAATAGTTAGTGTATATTTATTATGTAAAAAATAATCTTGTTTTGTGTAATGGGGGTATTAAAAGCCAGTTATGAATCAATCACTATTTAATTGGATTAATCAGTTTGCAGACCAAATACCGTTTCTGGACTGGTTTATGATCACATCATCCGAGTATGCGGTTTGGATCATGATCGCACTGCTCGTTATTGTATGGTTTCTCGGCGATCCATCGAAACAGCGAATTGTTTTTTATGCCTGTGTGGCTTCCATTGTAGCGCTAGTTCTGGCCAAATGGGGGATATCACCAGCGGTCGGTCATCCAAGACCTTTTGTGGAAGGGACTGTGCATCAGCTGGTTGCCCATGTACCTGATCCTTCTTTTCCAAGTAAACATGCTTCCTTTGTATTTGCTCTAGCGGCTGCTTCATTCTTTATTGGACGTAGCTTCGGGTCATGGATGTTGTTACTCGCTGTGTTGACAGGGGTGTCGCGTGTATATGTTGGTGTGCATTATCCAGGAGATATTCTGGGAGGATTCATTCTCGGAAGTCTGCTTAGTGTGGTTCTGATTACAACCCGCAATTATACCAAGTCGATTCCCGACTTCTTCATTAACATACACCGTCGTGTTTTTCGTTAGCTTTTGAAAGTAATGTCTAGTGAAGTTTTGGTAGTTTATTGAAAGAAGTCTCTTATCTCTGGTTCTGCCAAAGATGGGAGACTTTTTTTGTGTTATGTTCGAAGTTACATGAAATTTATAGAAATTGAATTCTAACATCTACAATTCACGACGATCGGTGACGATATATTATAAATATGTATTATTTGAGGAGTGGGACACATGGAAGACACGCGGGGGAATAAGTTGGGGATATTGAAGTTAACGATTCGAGGCAAGTTACTGACTGGTTTTTTAATCGTCGTGGCTCTGCTGGTTTTTGTAAGCGTTTATGCATTAATTCAGATCCATCAAATGTCAAACAAAGCTAATGATGTGGATCAGACCTGGATGCCGAGTGTAAGCCTCCTTGGCTTGATGAATGGCGATGTTTCGGATGTAGAGCGGTTGGCGCTGGCGATTATCGTTGAACAAGACGAAGAAGAAAATGTCAAGGTGAATGAAGCGTTAAAGTTGCTCCTCACCAAGATTGAGGATGAGCGTAAACAGTTGCTTACATACATTGAGAGCAATGATGAATCGATGAAGCTCTACAATGATTTCAGTACGAATTATGATGCGTATCTGGAGAAAATGCCTGCATTCATAGAATTCGGTATTGCAAATAACTATGAAGAAGCAAGTAGACTGCACACTGAAGCCTATCCAATGTGGTACACAGCAAACGACTCTATCACCAAGTTAATCACTTTAGGCAATGAAGGATCGCAAGCCGCAACGGGTGATTCTGTCGAGTTGGCTGAGAATACATTTAATGTGATTTTGGCAGTGACAATTTTTGCATTCCTGGTCGCGATATTCATTGCATTCTTCATTGCAAGCATCATCTCACGTCCAATCAAAAAGATGAATGAAGCGGCCATGGCTATTGCCAATGGTGATCTGACGGGTGAGACGATTATGCTCAAGAACAAAGACGAATTGGGAACGCTCGCGGCTTCCTTCAATACCATGAGTGGCAATCTGCGCTCCATGATTGAATCGGTATCGATGACTTCCGAACAGGTAGCCGCTTCATCGGAGGAACTTCTTGCAAGTGCGGAGCAGAATACTCAAGCCTCGGAACAGATTTCCGAAACGGTTGAGGAACTGGCCGTAGGTACGTCGGATCAAGTTGATATTGTAAAACGCTCTTCACAGGCGATGAATGAGATGGCTCTCGGATCGGAGCAGATTGCTGAGCTAGCTCAGAGTGTATCCGTATCTGCTGTAGATGCGGCGAATCAATCTTCCGAAGGAAATATGATTATTCAGCAAGCGGTTGAACAGATGGGTTCTGTTCGAAATTCCATTGCTTCGCTTACTGAATTGGTTACAGGGCTGGGGGAACGTTCAGCAGAGATTGGAACCATTACTGAGGTAATCAACAACATTGCCCGGCAGACCAATCTGCTTGCACTGAATGCAGCCATTGAAGCCGCACGAGCAGGAGAGCACGGACGTGGTTTCGCCGTAGTTGCGGGAGAAGTGCGTAAGTTGGCTGAGGAATCTTCTACATCTGCGCAAAGAATTACGGATCTCGTTCAATTGATTCAGAAAGATACGGATCATGCTGTTCAGGCAGTGAAAGTGAACAGCAGTGAGACAGAAGCCGGAATCGAGATGGTTACTGCGGCAGGACAAGCCTTCGAGCAGATCTCGGATGCGGTCAACAAAGTAGCGGGTGAAATCCAGGAAGTATCTGCAGGTTCAGAGGAAATGTCGGCGAGTACAACTGAGGTTGTAGGATATGTAAGTCAAATCTCCAACATTGCTGGAGAGGCAGCGGGCGGGGTTCATAATGTATCTGCCGCAACTCAGCAGCAGTTGGCTTCGATGGAAGAGATTGCATCATCCGCAGGTTCATTATCCAAAATGGCCGAAGAACTGCAGGAGCAGATTAACAAGTTCAAAGTGTAACCAATGAGATGTTCTGATACCTAAGGTGTAGAGAAACATACTGGCGGATGGTCAGAATGCCATTCGATTTGTACTGTTGAAGATACCAAGGGCGAGAAGCTGTTTCTCTAACGCGCATATGCGTTAGAGAAACAGCTTTTTTTGTCACATGATGCAGAGCAGGTCACAACAATGTTATTTCAGAAGTCACCAACGCTTATATAGCTGGTGAAACAAACGGCTATAATGGTAATTAATGGTGGAACTTACACTGAAATACACCATGGGGAGGAGCGATATAAACTTGCAGTCCAGAGTAATGCATACGGAATATTGATGAAGAGGAGATGAATAGTTGAACATGAAGGGGAGCTGGTGGAGACGAGTCGCTATGATCGCGTTATCGGCAGGATTACTGGCAGGGAGTTTATCGATGGGCACAGGAATTCGTAAGGCGGATGCGGCCGCCGGAAATCAAAACTATGCTGAAGCACTGCAAAAGGCCATTTACTTCTATGAGGCACAGCGTTCTGGTCCGTTGCCAGCGAGTAACCGGGTCGAATGGCGTGGTAATTCGGGCATGCAGGATGGGGCTGATGTAGGCGTTGATCTGACCGGAGGATGGTATGATGCCGGAGATCATGTGAAGTTTGGTTTTCCGATGGCTGCTTCCGCAACGATGCTCGCCTGGTCTGTCGTGGAATACAGCGACGGATATGAACAGGCCGGACAACTGGAGGAGATCAAGGATAATATCCGATGGGCGACCGACTACTTTATGAAAGCGCATACGAAACCAAATGAATTATGGGGACAAGTGGGGGCAGGTAATACCGACCATGCTTGGTGGGGTCCTGCAGAAGTCATGCAGATGAACCGTCCTTCGTTCAAGATAGATGCTTCATGCCCGGGCAGTGATCTGGCGGCAGAAACGGCTGCAGCGCTGGCAGCGTCATCGATTGTATTTGCAGATGATGATCCGGTATATTCGGCCAGACTGCTTCAACATGCGAAAGAGCTGTACAACTTCGCAGATACATATCGGGGGGAATACACCGATTGTATCACTGATGCTGCAGCGTTTTATAATTCGTGGACAGGATACGAAGACGAGTTGGCATGGGGTGGAGCATGGCTTTATTTAGCTACTAATGATAGCGCTTACTTGTCCAAAGCCATTGCAGCTACGGACCGGTGGTCTTCTAGCGGAGGCTCAGCCAATTGGCCCTATACCTGGACACAAGGTTGGGACAGTAAACATTATGGTGCCCAGATTCTGCTTGCCCGTATTACGTCCAGTTTGAACATGCCGGAGGCGACAAGATTTATTCAGTCGACTGAGCGCAATCTGGATTATTGGACGGTTGGAGTCAATGGGACACGAGTCAAGTATACGCCAGGAGGTCTGGCGTGGCTGGATCAGTGGGGATCGCTCCGATATGCAGCGAATGCATCCTTTATTTCTTTTGTATACTCCGACTGGGTCAGTGATCCTGTGAAAAAGTCAAGATATCAGGATTTTGCTGTCTCACAGATGAATTATATTCTGGGCGATAATCCGCGTCAGAGCAGTTATGTGGTCGGATATGGGCAAAATGCACCTCAACATCCGCATCATCGGACCGCTCACAGTTCATGGCTGAATAACGAAGATATCCCGGCTAACCATCGCCACATTCTGTATGGTGCCATGGTCGGTGGCCCGGATGCATCGGATGGATATACCGATGATATCGGGGATTACGTGAGCAATGAGGTCGCAACCGATTACAATGCTGGTTTTACCGGCGCACTGGCAAAGATGAATTTGCTATTTGGTCAGAATCATCAGCCCCTGGCGAACTTCCCTGCACCTGAGGTGAAGGGAGATGAGTTCTTTGTGGAGGCTGCGATCAAATCATCAGGTGCCAATTATACGGAAATCAGAGCACAGCTTAATAATCGTTCCGCTTGGCCTGCCCGAATGGGAGATCAACTGTCTTTTAAGTATTTCCTGGATTTGAGTGAAGTGTATGCTGCCGGACGTACCGTATCGGACGTGCAAGTGACGACCTCCTATACGGAGGGAGCGACGGTATCCCAACCAGTTGTAGTGAATACAGCCCAGCATATCTATGCCATTACGGCGAACTTCGGTAATACCAAGATCTATCCAGGTGGGGAAGGAAATTATCGTAAAGAAGTACAGTTCCGCATTACAGGCCCACAGGGTGCATGGAATGCAAGTAATGATCATTCGTTCCAGACGCTGACCACAGGCACTCCTGTGAAGAGCATGTACCTTCCAGTCTATGATGCAGGGGTGAAGGTGTATGGACAGGTGCCTGGTGTTACACCAGGCACGGTTCCAGGCGCACCTGCTGGCGTGCAGGCTGTAGCGGGAGGCAGTCAGGTTAACCTGACTTGGGCCGCTGAATCCGGGGCCGAATCGTATACGGTGAAGCGTTCCGAGGTGAGTGGAGGACCATATACAACTGTTGCAACAGGGGTTAATGGATTGACCTATACAAACACGGGACTGACCAACGGGACGACTTATTATTATGTAGTGACTGCTGTGAATTCAGCAGGGGAATCATCGGGTTCTGTACAGGTGTCGGCTACCCCGCAAGCAGCTTCGACGGTGCCGGGAGCACTGACTTTAAGTGGGACAGCTGGTAATGCGCAGTCGGTCCTGACTTGGACAGCAGCCTCGGGCGCTACTAGCTATAAGGTACAACGTTCGGTGGGAGGCGGGACATATGCAGATGTGGCAACCGGATTGTCTGTGTTGACTTACACCGATACCACAGCGCTGAATGGCACCACGTACAATTACCGGATTGCAGCTGTGAATGCGAACGGACAGACACTGTCCAATGTCTTGGCACTGACGCCTTCTGCACCTCCGGTGACGACCGGTACACTTGAAGTGCAGTACCGCAGCGGAGGGTCCGGAAATTCAAGTAATGCGGTGACTCCGCAGTTCACCGTGAAGAATACCGGAACACAGGCGATTGATCTCAGTACCGTGAAGATCCGATATTATTTCACCAAGGATGGTGCGGATCAAATGACCTTCTGGTGTGATTATGCCGAGATGGGCACGGCCAATGTTGAAGGTACATTTGTCGCAGTGAATCCGGCGAAGGGTACCGCAGATACGTATCTGGAGATTACCTTCAAGTCCGGAGCAGGCAGTTTGGCCGCTGGAGCAGAGACCGGCGTGATTCAGGCACGCTTTTCCAAAAATAACTGGAGCAATTTCGATCTAAGTAATGATTATTCCTATGATGCTTCCAAGACGGCTTTTGCCGCATGGAACAAGGTAACCGGGTATCAGGGAAACACCAAAGTATGGGGCTTGGAACCGTAACTAGCTGAATCATAAGCCAAAGAGCAGCATGGGCAGACCAACAGCACTTATATTCAATTTCCACTATTCCAGGGAGGTATATATTAATGTTGAAATCAGCTGCGAAAAAAAGTTTAACAGCCATGCTGGCGGGAACCGTCATGTTGACCGGATACACCGGACTCTGGGCAGGGCCGCAAACAGCACATGCCGCAGATCAGGCCATCGAGATTCAGGCAGACGGCATTAATGAAGCCCGGTTTTTGCAATTATATGATCAGTTGAAAGATCCGGCGAACGGATATTTTTCGCCAGAGGGTCTACCGTATCATTCCATTGAGACCCTGTTGAGTGAGGCCCCGGATTATGGTCATATGACGACGTCAGAGGCATACAGTTACTGGCTGTGGTTGGAAACCATGTATGGTCACTACACGGGAGATTGGTCCCAACTGGAAGCAGCTTGGGACAGTATGGAGAAATACATTATCCCGGTCAACGAAGGTGACGGCAAGGAAGAACAGCCTACGATGAGCTCATACAACCCGAACAGCCCTGCTACGTATGCAGCGGAAAAACCTTTTCCTGATCAATATCCATCGCAACTTAATGGTCAATATGCAGCGGGTAAAGACCCGATTGATGCCGAACTTAAGGCGACCTATGGTAACAATCAGACCTATCTCATGCACTGGCTGGTCGATGTGGATGACTGGTATGGATATGGAAACCTGTTGAATCCATCACATACGGCTACCTATGTGAACACGTTCCAGCGTGGGGAGCAGGAGTCTGTGTGGGAAGCCATTCCGCATCCATCTCAGGATGATAAATCTTTTGGTAAGGCAAACGAAGGCTTCATGAGCTTGTTCACAAAGGAAACGCAGGTACCGTCAGCGCAATGGCGTTACACTAACGCAACGGATGCCGATGCGCGTGCTGTACAGGTGCTGTATTGGGCGAAGGAGATGGGATACAACAATCCGGAATATCTGGATAAAGCGAAGAAGATGGGGGACTATCTGCGCTATGGAATGTATGATAAATACTTCCAGAAAATTGGAAGTGCGAAGAGCGGTACACCAACTCCGGGTACAGGCAAGGATTCCAACATGTATCTCATGGCTTGGTATACGTCTTGGGGAGGTGGCTTGGGTCAAGGTGGGGATTGGGCTTGGCGCATTGGAGCGAGCCATACCCATCAGGCTTATCAAAACCCGGTTGCAGCGTATGCTTTGTCTGATCCGGCTGGCGGCTTGATTCCGGAATCAGCAACAGCGAAGGCAGATTGGAATGCTACGCTGAAACGTCAGTTGGAATTCTACACTTGGCTACAATCCCATGAAGGAGCTATCGGCGGGGGAGCAACCAACAGTCTGGATGGTTCATACAAAGCCTATCCGGCAGGCGTAAGTACATTCTATGACATGGCTTATCAGGAGGCACCTGTATATCGTGATCCGGATTCCAACACCTGGTTTGGATTCCAGGCATGGCCGCTGGAGCGTGTAGCCGAGATGTACTATATTCTTGCGGAGAGCGGGGACTTGACCTCTGAGAACTTCCAGATGGCCAAGAAGGTAATCACGAAGTGGATCGACTGGAGTAAGGATTATGTATTTGTAGGTGAGCGTCCGGTGACGGATGCGCAGGGCTATTATCTGAATGCGGCTGGACAGCGCATTTTGGGTGGAACTAATGTTCAGGTAGCAACAACGCCGGCGCCGGGTGAGTTCTGGATTCCGGGTGGTCAGGAATGGCAGGGTCAACCGGACAAATGGAATGGATTCAGTTCGTTTACGGAAAATCCAAACTTCCGTGTAACGACCAAAGATCCAGTGCAGGATACAGGAGTTCTGGGAAGTTACGTTAAAGCTCTGACCTTCTTCGCAGCCGGAACACAGGCAGAGAACGGTACACTTAGCGCGGAAGGCCAAGAAGCCAAGGATTTGGCTGAGGCTTTGCTGGATACAGCTTGGGATTACAATGATGGTGTGGGGATTGTTACGGAAGAAGAGCGTAAAGACTACTTCCGCTTCTTTGCCAAAGAGATCTATATCCCGGCGAACTGGTCTGGAACCTTTGGTCAAGGCAATACGATTCCAGGTACAGCAGGTGTACCTTCCGATCCGGCAAAAGGTGGCAATGGCGTATACATTGGATACTCCGATCTGCGTCCAGCTATCAAGCAAGATCCGGCATGGGCTTACCTGGATAATCTGTACAAAACGTCATATAACACAACCACGAAACAGTGGGAAAACGGTGCACCTACCTTTACGTATCACCGGTTCTGGTCACAGGTGGATATGGCTACAGCGTACGGCGAGTATGATCGTCTCCTCGGAGATTCGGATAGTCCGGAAGTGGAAGTACCCGCTGCTCCTGCTGGCGTAACAGCAACTGGAGGAAGTGAGCAAGTGATTCTGAATTGGAACGCAGCCGCTGGTGCAGCCTCGTATACTGTGAAACGTGCAGCGGTGAATGGTGGTCCTTATACGTCTGTAGCAACAGGGGTCACAGGATCGACATTCACGGATACAGGCTTGACCAACGGCACAACGTATTATTATGTCATCACTGCGGTGAATGCCGTAGGTGAGTCTGCACCGTCGACACAGGCATCTGCAACACCACTCGCAGGTACCGTTGTGCCAGGCGTATTCAACCTTACTGGAACAGCTGGCAATGCCCAGGCGGTACTGACATGGACCGCATCAACTGGAGCAGCGAGTTATAAGGTACAACGTTCGGTTGGTACCGGAGCATATGCTGATCTGGCAACAGGTTTGACCGCACTGACGTATACCGACGCTACAGCGGTGAATGGTACGGCTTATAATTATAGAGTCGTAGCCATTAATACGAGTGGTCAGACGAATTCAAATGTATTGGTGTTGACCCCATTGGCACCTCCAGTTACAACAGGAACGCTTGAAGTACAATACCGTAATGGTAGTTCAGGGGCTTCGGTCAATGCGATTACTCCACAATTTAATGTGAAGAATACAGGTACAACTGCTGTGGACTTGAGCAAAGTGAAGGTCCGGTATTATTTCACCAAGGATAGTGCCTCTGATCTGAGTTTCTGGTGTGATTATGCGCAGATTGGCAGTGGTAACGTGGAAGGGCATTTTGTTTCAATAGATCCGGCCAAGGGCACGGCGGATACGTATCTGGAGATTGGATTCAAATCGGGTGCTGGCAGTTTGGCCGCGGGTGCCGAAACCGGAATCATCCAGGGACGTTTCTCGAAAAACAACTGGACGAATTTTGATCAAACGAATGATTATTCCTTTGATTCCATCCAAACGGCCTTCAGTGCCTGGACAAAAGTGACAGCTTATCAGGATGGCGCCAAGGTATGGGGAATTGAACCTTAAATGAGTTGATCGACCAATTGTAGAGTGATGTTACTCATCATACAGGTTAAGCCGGGGAGAAATCCCTGGCTTTTCTTTTTTTATGGAAAAGCAAAAATGAAATACGAAATAATCAAACGGACACTGCTGATAAATCGATCCGTATTGAGTCTGGAGGCAAAAATGTGAATTCGGGGAACGGTAATCGGCAAATGAATCATAGTAATGTTTACCATATTTGCGATTTTAAACATTAAAATCTAGGTCATATGGCATATGCCCTGAATGAGAAACGACCTAACTCTTTTATCGTGGTAAAATGAAGCATATCAAATAGTTACAATAATTTAACCTTTCAAAAAGAAGGAATCAGCAGTGAATTTTTCCAGTAGATTATGGATACACCCTGATACTTAGTGCTCAAGTTCGCCTATATCAATACAGGACTTTTGACTGATGAACGTTATGGATAGCCCGTTTACAATGGGGCAAGCCCGGGAGAACCAAGCCAGGTTAAAATTCTGTAACATCAGGGGGAACTCGACATCATGAACTGGAAGAAAACGATTATTACGGCAAGTGTCACAGCAACGATGCTGATGGGAAGTCTGACGACAGGAGCACTAACGGCACAGGTATCGGCAGCTGCTGTTAACAATTCACAAGTAAAAGTAATTTGGGGCGTAAACCTACGCACAACACCTTCTTCTTCTGCGAAGATTGTTCGCTTGGTCGCTAAAGGGGAAACGGTAACGGTGCTTCAGCAATCCGGTTCGGATTGGTATAAGATTAAGGATTCTGCTAACCGGACAGGCTACATATCTTCTTCATCCAAATACACACAAGCGATTAGTGGCGGCACAAGCGGATCGGGTTCGAATAGTGGTACATCGGTGACCGGCAATGCGTCTGTAGAAAAAGTGGTTGCGGCGGGAATGAAATATTTGGGAACACCTTATGAGTTCGGAGCCAGTCGTAACAGCACGGCTACTTTTGACTGTTCCAGCTTTGTACGCCAGGCCTTCATTGATGCACTGGGCATCAAGCTTCCAGCGGATTCCCGCAAACAGGGAGACTATGTAAAAGCCAAGGGTACAGTTCAGACGAACTGGAAAAACCTGAAACGCGGCGATCTGATGTATTTCATGTCGTATAAAGGCAGCTCTGCATCATCGTATTCGGGCGTGAATAAATCTAGCGCAACCATTACGCACACAGGAATTTACCTGGGCAACGGCAAGGTATTACATACGTATTCCAACGCTGGCGGTGGTGTAACAACTAGTGATATCTCCGGCAAACACTGGGAGTATCGCTTCCTGTTTGGTGGCAGTGCGCTGTAAGTTAGAACAAGAACTTTCTTAAATAATCTACGCATGTTCATATGCATACAAAACACCTCCCATTCTGCCTTTGACAGGCGACTGGGAGGTGTTTTGGTGTTATTTATTATTTTGAAGAACTCAATCGTGATAGTACAGCCGGAACAGGATATCCTGATTGTAGTTGCCGAATCCCTCGCCATATAAGGTAAGCCCGCCCACATGCTGAGCATCTTCCTCCACCGAAAGACGAAGAGTCCATTGGTTGCGTTCGACCGGGATATCTGCGAGTGTAATGTCGGATAGAAGTTGTCCATCAATAAACGTACCTTCATTGGTAATTCGCAGTACCTTGAGCATGCCGTACTGATTGACACTGTCACTCCACCATTCAGGGGTGAACATGCCACGTCCGTTGCCTGAATCTCCAGGACTGGTCCATTCCCCCAATCGGATGCCATTCAGCATGAATGTAATATCCGAGGGCCAATTCGGATTCACCGAAGGTGCTTCTGATCCGATCTCAAGGGACAATTCAATCGCATTGATCTGTTGTCCGGATAAAATATAGTTTGGAATTTTGTACTCCACAAATCCACGGCCAAACCACAGAATATGCGCATGCATCCGCTCGGGGTCGAGAAAATAACGAGGGTCATCATACTGTCCGATAACATGATTGGATGTAGCCAGACCACATGTCGGATAGACGTCAAAGTGGGTGTAGTGTCCCACAGGGACGGAAACCTCGTGAAGCTTGCGGGCTGTCCCGCTTTCCTGCGGCATGGAGATGCCAATCCAGTCTACAGCAAGGCTGTTCATTTTATGTGTGCCGCCGTCTTTGCGTATCATTTTGGACTGAATAATGCCAACATCCTGAAGTTTGCGGACATGCATGGTCACGATGGCACTACTCAGACCCAGTGAAGCAGCAAGGTCTTTCACATTCATCGGAGTCTCTGCAACAAGGCGGATGATCTGTAGACGGACTTCACTGGCAAGTGCTTCATATAGGGGTAGCCATTCGGCATCGGTATTTGCTCTGATCACAGTTGTTCCTCCATTTTATCTGTATAGAATTAAGTTAAACATAAATTCAGTAAAAAGAATAACATTTTGCAAAATTCAGGTTGAAATTAAGGCTATAATCGATTTTAATATAAATATGAACGTTGATCCATAGAATATCAATTAATTTTTATATTAATCTTAGGGAGTTGAAATTCATTATGGAAAAAGCAAAAATGACGGTAGATAAAGATTTTACTATTGGTGTAGTGGATAAGCGATTGTACGGATCATTTATTGAGCATTTGGGACGTGCTGTATACGGCGGGATTTACGAGCCAGGGCATCCATCAGCGAACGAACAGGGTTTCCGCACGGATGTGCTGGAGATGGTCAAGGAGTTGAATGTACCGATTGTACGTTATCCTGGAGGTAATTTTGTATCCGGTTACAATTGGGAAGATTCGGTTGGGCCTGTGTCAGAACGCAAACGCAGACTGGAACTGGCCTGGAGAACGATTGAGACCAATGAATTTGGATTCAATGAATTCGTGGACTGGGCAAAACAGGCGAACTCCGAAGTGATGATGGCGGTTAATCTGGGAACACGGGGTACGGATGCAGCTCGTAATATTGTGGAATACAGCAACCATCCGGAAGGTTCGTATTATAGTGATCTTCGCATCAAGCATGGATACAAGCAGCCACATGCGATCAAAACATGGTGTCTGGGCAACGAAATGGATGGTCCTTGGCAGATTGGTCACAAAACGGCAGATGAGTATGGACGGTTAGCTGTTGAAGCGGCAAAAGTCATGAAGTGGACGGACCCGACGATTGAGCTGGTAGCCTGCGGAAGTTCGAATCTGAATATGCCATCGTTCCCGGAATGGGAAGCAACGGTGCTGGATCATACGTATGATCACGTGGAGTATCTGTCCTTGCATCAATACTACGGCAATCAAGAGCAAGATACGCCAACGTTCCTGGCACGCTCGCTTGAAATGGATCGTTTTATCGATACCGTGAAGGCAACTTGTGATTATATCAAAGCCAAGAAACGTAGCAAAAAGACGATGTATCTGTCCTTTGATGAGTGGAATGTATGGTATCACTCCAATGAAAATGATTCGAAGATGGACCCTTGGCAGATTGCTCCGCCACAGCTGGAGGATATCTACAATCATGAGGATGCATTGCTTGTTGGATGTATGTTGATCAGTATGCTCAAACATGCGGATCGGGTTAAAATGGCCTGTCTGGCACAACTCGTTAACGTAATTGCGCCGATCATGACAGATACGGGTGGTGGTTCATGGAGACAGACAATCTTCTATCCATTCATGCATACATCTCTCTTCGGACGTGGAACAGCATTGGTGCCATTGATCCAGTCTCCAAAATACGATACAAAACAAATCACAGATGTCCCTTATCTGGAAGCTATTGCGGTTCATAACGAAGAGCAGGGTGAAGTGACTGTATTTGCAGTCAACCGTCATCTGGAAGAATCCCTTCCGCTCGAAGTGGACCTGCGTAGCTTCGGGAAGTGTACCGTGATCGAGCATATCGTGCTGGAGAGTGATGATCTCAAAGCATCTAATACGGCAGCGCAACCAAATCGTGTTGCTCCTCATAATCGCGGGGGTGCAGTTGTATCTGATACTTTGATTACGGCGAGTTTGGCGAAAGCATCATGGAACGTGATCCGTTTGAAAGTGCAGTAATGGATTAGCATAAAGGGATGGGACACGTTGGAGCGCAATGGCGGGGATGATGCCCGAGAAGGAAGCCAGCGGACAGCGGATTAGCGTGTTCTTTCAATCAAAAAAGCTGGGTGCGAGTTCATCGCATCCAGCTTTTTCCGTTATATTTTATAGGGAAAGGGAAGGCATGGGGGACATGAGTGATGATGTGGCAGACAAGGTAGCATATAAATTAGGTAATGGCGTGTGTTGAAAATGAAGTACATGGTCCTGTCATACGCATACGCGCTAACGAACCTGGGACACCTTATTGTGCCGATTATTGCTATAGTAGAAATTTAACGAATCGGAGACACGTTATCCTGGTAAAAAGACGGATGAATCTCCGGAAAAGCATGCCCAGAGCGGAAATAAGGTGTCTAGGATTCGTTAGAATATTAGAGTATCCAAAAACAGACTAATAACGTGTGCTGAGTTCGTTACAATCCACCCACCTGTGTGAAAATGTTATTTCTCTTCCGCTTTGATTCAGCGTAGCTTCCGCTCCAATTCAAAACTCAAAACTTTCGCCGTCACGTGGGATGAGCACCTGACCATCCAACTGCTCGGATGCCAGATAAGTCGCAAGATCCGTACGAGACATCACACAATGGTTAATCGCATCCATGTGCACAGCGATGACATGAGCAGACGGCGCATGGCGCTTCACGGCGACAACGTCAGGGCCGTCCATGGTAATGGGATCACCCTCCACGAAGCGTGCACCTCCGGCATTCACGACAATGACTTCAGGCGTATATTGGCGGATGGCCTCAGCAGGTTCTTCACACCAGATCGTATCCCCCGCAATATAGGTGACAGGTTCTCCATCTGCTTCAAGTACGAAACCGGACACCTTGCCCATACGTTCGCCGATTTCACCTGTGCCATGATGCCCGGATGTGCGGGCGAATCGGACAGAGTGATGCTCATGTTTTTCATCTACAGCTGTTACATTGGTGAATCCGGCACCCAGAAATACATTCTCGTCCCCAGGCTGGCAGATCAGGGGAATGTCTTTGCCAAGTTGTTTCGCCGCGGCTTCATCCCAGTGGTCCACATGGGTGTGTGTAACAATCAACAGATCCGGATTCAGATAATCCGTTTCGGTTTCGGGCAAACTCACTCTTGGATTACGTAGCTCATTCGGTGTGTTTGGAAAAGCAGGCATGACTTCGGCGTCCATCAGCATCGGATCAACGAGAATGTTCAGTCCTCCGTATTCCAACCACAGTGTAGCATTGCGAATCAATTGAATTTTCATTATATTTGCACTCCTTCGAGTTGTTTAATAGTATTACCCTATATGGTATACAACCCGTTTAACGGCGTACATAACATGATGAATGGAATTAGGCCACGCTAATTTCACCGTGAAAGGATTGCTGAAGCAAGATGAATGAAATGATAGATGACACGGATATACGTATTTTGCAGATTCTGATTCAGGATGCCAAACGTTCTCACAAAGAGATCGGTGAAGAGGTTCATCTCACGGGACAGGCCGTTGGTGCAAGAGTGCGAAAGCTGCAAGATCTGGGTGTGATTGAAGGGTACACGGTAAAATGGAACCCGGAACGCCTTGGCCTCGGCCTACAGGCCTTTGTCACAGTTTTCTTGAACTCCGGCGACAGACATGCCGCCTTTCGTACATTCATTGCTGAACGTGAGGACATCGTTGAAGTCCATCGCGTCAGTGGAGAAGGCTGTTATCTGATGAGAGTGCAGACTGGCACCACAGAGCAGCTTGGCCAACTGCTTGAAGCATTGCTACCTTACGGCAATTACAAAGTCAGCCTGTCCATAGGTGTAGAGAAATCACAGTGATGAGTGGGGAGCTTGTCCTCATCCATCCCGGTACTCAACGATCCTGCTGCTGTTCCTGCAAAGTCTCCTGAAGTAAGGACACCGCCTGGTTCAGCTCTTTTTTGCTCAGCAGATGATCTGTCTGAATATGAGACCGTGTGCCGTCCTTTAAGTACAGGACAAACATGGGAGAAGCAGACAGGAGCCACTTGCTGCGGGCAGGTGAGGCGAGTTCGACTTTGCGAATCTTGCTCCAAGCAATCTTCCGTTTGCCCGTGCTTAACGCATCATCATCCCAGGATAACAACACGGCAGGGGTTCTGGTTAGTCGTGACACAAACATGAAGAATAGCGGTCCGATCAACCACATACCGAGCACGGCTGCAATGGAATAGTATATTGTCTCCAGTCTTTCGGCTTGTCCGTCCACGATGATCCATAATAAGCTCACGCACAAGAGAAGGAACAGGAAGCATAGACTTCCCTTCCATAGAGCTGTGCTGCGTTGGTAACGAATCTGCTGATGGTCACGCTTGGGTGTTTCGGGTTGTTGCATAGATGTTCCTCCTAATTAACAATGCTGATCGATATGCCAAACGTGCCGCCTGCATGAGCAGAGCGGCATGTTCAACGTTCTGTATTTACTATAACTCAGGTTCATTACCCTGATATAGCTGAATTTTTACCTGCATCACGCGCATGGGTGTACAAGTCTGCATATACACCTTTGGCTGCGATTAGTTCCTGGTGCGGTCCTTCCTCCACAATCTCCCCATTCTCCATCACCAGAATTCGATCGGCATGCATCACTGTGGACAGGCGATGAGCAATGACAATGGTGGTGCGTCCCTGGGATACCGATTCCAGCGCCTGCTGCACGAGCTGTTCGGTGTGTGAGTCCAGATTGGCGGTTGCCTCATCCAGGATGAGCACTCGGGGCTGGAACACCACGATCCGGGCAAATGAAATCAACTGCCGCTCCCCAGCGGATAGTCCGCTTCCGCGTTCGGATAGATGTGTATCATATCCGTGAGGCAAACGTGAAATCATTGCATGTGCTCCGACAAACCGGCAGGCCTCAATCGCCTGCTCTCGCGTAATATCCTCACGAAACATCCTCACATTATCAATAATGGAACCGGAGAACAGGAAAGGTTCCTGTTGAATCAGACCCACGATCCGATGAAGCTTAGCCTGCGGCAGATGCCGGATATCAGTACCATCAATCTCCATACTGCCCTTGTCTACATCATAGAAGCGATTGAGCAGGGAGATCAGTGTGCTTTTGCCAGCGCCTGTTGTGCCTACAATACCTACCATTTCACCCGGATAGAGGTGCAGGTTCATCTGTTGGATCAAGGGCCGGTCTGCCCGATAACCAAACGACACATCGTTAAAATCAATCTGGCCCATCACATTTTGTGGTTCAAGCGAGGAGGCCATCCCGGGTTTGGGATCAGCAACTTCAGGCCGTGTATTCAGAATGTTCCAGATGCGATCCATCGATACGGTCGTGGACTGGAATGTATTCCATTGCATCGTAATCTGGTTAATCGGTTGAAAGAACTGACGAATATAGCTGATAAACGCATACAATACCCCGACTTGCAGGGACTCACCCAGTACGGCGCGACCTCCAAGCCAGACCATCATAACCAGTGCCGCATTGCCAAGGATATCAAACGTCCGGTTGAAGATAACATTGGAGCGGGCTTGCGCAATGTTGGCTTTCAGATGAAGTGCGTTCTGTTCCGAGAAACGTTTCTTCTGTTCTTCCTCTTGGTGAAAAGCCTGAATCAGAAACATACCGGACAGGTTCTCCGCCGTAAATGCGATCAGACGGGAAAGACGCGTACGGGCATTTTGATAAGCTTTTCGCAGTCGACTACGGAATAATACCGCAACCACCGCAATGACAGGCAGAACGATCAGTGAGTAACTCGCCAGCACAGGATCAAGTTGGAACATAAAGACGATAATGAGCACCAGCATCATACCATCCCGAATCAGACTGAGCAGTACTTGAGTGAAAAAGCTGCTGATGGTCTCCGTATCACTGGATACGTTTGTGACCAGACTGCCGATATGAAAACGGTCAAAGAAGGACATGGACATCTTGGAGATATGCTTGAACAGGTCCTTTCTGATCCGGGATACAATGTTCTGACCCACATGCTGCAACAGATTATTCTGGATATAGGTAAAAATAAAACTGATGACAGCCAGCCCAAGAAAGATGGCTGCGAGCTGAACGAGAAAGCCCACAGTGGTCTGGCCCACGGCCAGATGATCATCGATGGCGATCTTCACCAGATAGGGTTGCAGCAGATCTGCCGATATGCCAAGCAGTGAGCAGAAAAAGATACCGGCAAAAGCCCATTTATGCGGTTTGGCGTATGCCATCATTGCCTTAACCGAAGTTCGTTTACTCTGATCGTCTTCTGCGTCTGGGCGAAGTTCAGGGTTAGCGTTAGACATGATGTAATCCCTCCTCCTGCAAACGGTAAGTGGCCGCATATAACCCCTTGGCAGCCATCAACTGCGCATGTGTTCCCTGTTCAGCGACTCGCCCTTCATCCAGAACGATAATATCGTCCGCATGACGGACCGCGCTGATGCGATGAGAGATAATTAATGTAGTCTTGCCCTTGCCGATCTCACGCAGGCTACGCAGAATACCACTCTCGGTGACAGCATCAACCGCACTCATGCTGTCATCCAGAATAAGTAACTGTGCTTGTTTGATCAGTCCTCTTGCAAGGCTGGTTCGCTGACGTTGTCCACCAGACAAGGTGAGTCCACGTTCGCCAAGCAGTGTATCAAAGCGATCAGGAAAACGGACAATATTATCATAGATCATGGCTTGCCGTGCACTATGTTCCACTGTATCCAGCGATACTTCCCGGTCGCTAAATGCGATGTTATCTCGGATGGTGGTACTAAACAGGAATCCATCCTGAGGGACATAGGCGATGCGCGATCTTAGACTTTCCAGCGACAACTGCCGAATATCGGTACCATTGATGCGAATTGTTCCTTCAGGTGGTTCATATGTACGCAGCAATAGCTTAACGAGGGTACTTTTACCTGAGCCGGTCTTGCCTACAATACCGACCGTTCGCCCGGCACGGATATGGAGTTGAATGTTTTTGAGAGCAGGAGATGAACTGCCAGGATAGGAGAAGGTTAGATTCTCCATGGTGATATCTTGTACGGTTTGGAGCGCTGTGGCTTCAGGAAGTTCACGTACATCTGCTACTTCGCTGAGCAGGTCATTCACCCGCTCCAGTGATGCGCCTGAGCGCTGAACGGTATTAATAACATTGCCGATCTGTTGAAGCGGTCCCATAATAATGCGCAGATATAAGGTTAAGGCGACAAAACTTCCGAGTGTAATAGAATTCTGCATGGTCATAATACCTCCGACAAGCAGAGAAACGACCAATGAGATGGCTCCCAGCAGCGGGAGCAATGCTTGAAACAACGAAGACAGACGAACGAGTCGAAGCTGTTTGCTCTTGATCTCATCGACGGTGGTTCCAAAGCGTGCACGAGCACTGTCTTCGATGGCAAACGTCTTGGTTACGCGAATGCCACCCAGCTGCTCTTCCGCCGATTCCGTCATGGTTGCAAGAGCTTCCTGCACGTCGCGAGAGCGCTTGCGAATCCGCGGACCAAAAAACACGACCAGAAATGGAATCGCCAGCAAAGGGACAACACTGATTAGAATGAGCGTCAACGGAATCCCGCTAAGCAACATCATGACAATGCAGGACAACAGCAGGAAGGTGGCATTGGTCATGAGTGTCACACCATTGGATATCGCTTCACGTACGGAAGTAACGTCATTCATGACATAACTGAGCAGCTTTCCGTTCCCCTGTTTGGAGAAATAATGTTCGCTAAGTTCGGAAAACTTACTGAATATACGCTCACGCGTCATGAATTCGAAGCGTCGACCGAGCTTCATAATCATGAATTGCCCGGTACCGAACAGCAGATTATACCCGATGGCAATAGCTAGAAGGGACAGGCTGTACCTTACGACCGTCTGCATCTGAAGAGAGTTCTGCATCAACTGATCCGTGAAGCTACCGAGTAAGCGGGGCAAGGAAGCTTGCCCGACATTGGAGGCGATGATCAGAAGAACAGCAACCAGATAAACAGGCCAGTTCGACACAACATAACCGCGAAGTAATCCTTTCTTGGACATAAGCGTTGTTCTCCTTTTGTTATAGGTGAAGTCAGTTCAGGCAGGTGGAGTCAAGAAAAGGGCCGACACCTGTTATTAGCGCGTCGTGCCCTCTTACTGTATGCGATCCAGTTCGTTGTTTATCCGTCATCCGATAGATTTCTCTATTCTTATTTTTGCGCTAATCCGATGGGATGTCAACGAAGCCAGTTAGCAAAAAGCAGGTGATCGGATTATCGACGTCGGAAAGGAGCTCTATGCAGTGTTCCCGTGTTGTATTCACCAGATGTCGAAATTTCTGAAACATTTTCTAGGGATGCCCCGTCTGTAGGAATGAAGAGGTAAAAAATAGGCTTTACTAATCATATGGAGGTGCCAGGAAATGAAACATAAAAAAGGTTTGGCTGCAACACTTGCGCTCTGCGTTTCTATGACAGCAGGAGGTGCATCGGTATTTGCTTTCACAGATGTGAAGGATGAAGGTCAGAAGTCGGTTGTGGATTCATTGAAATCAAAAGGCATTGTTAACGGAGTAACGGCGGATCTGTTCCGTCCAGATCTTGCATTGTCCGAGCCACAGGGTGTTCAACTGATTGTGAATGCATTTGGTCTGAAAAATGAATTTGCGGAAGCATCCGCTCTGAATAAAATCAGTCCGGATACGTGGTATGCCGATGCGGTGCAGGCCGCTACTCAGAATGGACTGTCCATTCCAGTTGAAGTGAACCCGCAGGGCAAGATGACTCGTGAACTGTTTGTCACTTTGCTACATGAAGGGATTAACACAACCGGGAATTATCCGGTCATCATGAAGTATAATCTTGTTAAGGACGAAAATAAAATCGGTAAGGACGCCATATCTGCAGTCCAGAACCTGCTGAACATGAACATCATTGAACTGGATAAGGACGGGAATTTCCGTCCAGATCAGTCGCTTACCCGTATGGAGGCTGCAAGCATGATCTTCAATGCACTTGAATTTGTGGATAAACACGGAAATGGCGGCTCAACAGAGCCAGCTCCAACCAATCCAGGTGAAGGCCAACAAGCGATTGTACCTGAAGTAACAACGACAAAGGTTGATGACAAAACAACCAAAGTTAAACTCAGTGCTGAAATGCCGCATCCTGGTTATGGATTGAAGATTGATGATGTGAAATTGGAGAAGGATGGACGCGCTATCGTGCTCTATTCCATTATTCAACCTGATCCAGACATGATGTATCCGATGGTTATCACCAATGTGACTGCAGAAACGGATATCCCAACAGGGTATACAGCAGAAGCTCAACCTTCTGGTAAGTAAATTCACTGCAAACCCTACAAACTGAACATGGTTAAAACGGATGTGTATCTTCAAAACCACTCTCCATACATGTATGGAGAGTGGTTTTTTATTATGGCTTTAGCCAGTTGAGTGCGTGAAACGCGCGAAACAAAAAACCACCCGCTATGCGGGTGGAGGGATCGAGGGTTTGACCACCAAGACCATTCCGATAAAATTGAGATGTTCAGGCTCAAAAG
>NZ_MKZL01000010.1:0-105291 GCF_002803315.1 Paenibacillus sp. GM1FR
CTGCCCAAAATGTCTGCAGTTTCGGTTAAAGTCCGGCCTTCCAAATGCAAACGGACAGCTAAATATCTTTCATACATGCGCGTACTATCCGTTTCTTTCATGGCCGTTGTTAGCTCTTCAATCTCTTCTTCATTTGTCACTTGAATCCCCGCCCTTTTCAGTTATTACTATCTTTTACCCGATTAGGCGGTTCTTAATTTTATGAGTTCAATCTATATAGTTGAAGTAAAGATTATTTTTCTACATATAAGCTGTAAGAGATAGGTTTACAAGTTGTTCACATCCGGTTTAAGATGGCGTGAGCCGTTTAAGGTATATAACAATAGGATTAAGTATTAAAATAACGGTAAGTTGACAAGATGATATCTACAGAAAAGAGGGAATTCATATGAAAGTAGCCATTTTTGGAGCAACCGGAGCGATTGGCAAGATGATACTGTGGGAGCTGATGGATCGTGGGCATGAAGTGACAGCGGTGGTGCGTGACCCTTCGAAGGTTGAGATGGTTCATGAGCGTTTGCGTGTAGAACAGGGAGATCTGCTTAACCCGGATCAGGTGGCTGATTTTGCAGCGGGTCAAGAAGTGGTTGTGAGTGCATATGGGCCGAAATTCGGTGGAGAAGAAGAGATGCTGGAAGTGACACGTTCGTTGATCGAGGGTGTGCGCCGGGCAAAAGCAGGACGTCTGGTTGTAGTTGGTGGAGCGGGAAGTTTGCTAACCGATTCCGGTGATATGCTGATGGATACGCCTGGATTCCCGGAAGAAGTCAAACCACTGGCAAAAGCACATGCAGAAGCATATGACCTGATTGAAGCATCAGGTATTCACTGGACCTACATGAGCCCTGCTGCGACAATCACAACAGGACGTCGTACAGGCCAGTTCCGGGTTGGCATGAACCGTGTGATTACGGATGATATCGGGGAAAGCTCGATTTCCGTTGGCGATTTTGCAGCGGCTTTGGTGGACGAACTGGACGATCCGCAATTTATCCAAGCACGGTTTACGGTAGGTTATTAAGCGTAGACAGGCTTTGGAATGGATGATTTAATCTGAAGGTCTCGTACACGGGATCGATAGAGTTTTCGATGATGTATCGAGTGGATCGTGGTAACTGGATGAGGTAAGAGGAAAGATAGCGATACACATATAAGATGCAGAGTTTAGGTGCAAAGTTGCTACTTTTAAGTATGAGATGAGCTTGTCACGGGGAGGGATGAACGTTGTTTATCGTAACCGCTGAACAGATGAGAGCTGTGGACGAGCATACCATTCATCAGCTCGGTATTCCGGCAGCAAGTCTAATGGAGAATGCAGGCCGCGCCATAGCCGAGGAAGTCATCAAGCTGTGCCGGGAAGGGCAGGCAGAAGGCCGGCTTGCGGATTCAGGGCAGCTTGGCTATAGCGGTAAGACAGATGCGAGGCGGGCACACACTGGGCCCGGTGATCGGCAAGGTTATGGTGGCGACATCATCGCCGATCCGGCGCTGGTGATGGAGCGCCCGGGAGATCAGCAGTGGTACATGCTGATCGGCAAGGGCAATAATGGCGGCGATGGGCTGGTGGCCGCGCGCCATTTGGTTGAAGCAGGGCTTGGCGTGACATTGGTCTACGCCGATGCCCCTGATGCACTGCGGGGCGAAGCCGCAGTGCAACGGGATGCCGCCGCGCAGCTTGGCATCCCTGCTCTTGTCCACGAACGCGAAGCCGTGGACTTCAGCCGGTGCACAGGCATCGTGGATGCGCTGCTGGGCACCGGCTCGCGGGGGGCGCCGCGGGGAGCTTACGCGGCGCTGATCGAGGCGGCGAACGACAGCGGCAAGCCGGTCGTGTCCGCGGATGTGCCGAGCGGGATGAACGCTGACACCGGAGAGGTGTACAAGCCCTGCATTCAAGCCCGGGTGACCGTATGTCTCGCGCTGCTTAAGCGCGGGCTGGTGCAGTACCCGGGCGCTTCTGCCGCGGGGCGCATTGTGGTGCGCGCCATCGGCATTCCCGCGCGGCTTGCGCCAGAGCATGGCCCCTCGGTCCGTCTGCTGACGGACGAGGTGTTGCGCGGTGCGCTGCGCGTGGATATAGGCCGTCTCCGGGCACCGGACGGCCACAAGGGCACCTACGGCCACGTGTTGCTGGCCGCAGGAAGTCTGCCGATGAGCGGCGCTGGCCTGCTCTCAGCCAAGGCCGCGCTGCGCGCAGGCTGCGGGCTCGCCACATGGGCGCTGCCTGCGGCACTGCTGCCGCATGTCATCGGCACCGTGCCCGAGCTCATGCTCGCTGCCGCCTCCGATGGCGACAGCGGCGAATGGAACGCGGCTTCCGCCGACGCCGTGCTGCGTCTCGCGGAGAGCCGCGACGTGCTCGCGACCGGCCCCGGCCTTGGCCGCTTCCAGGGCGACACAGACTGGCTGCGCCGTCTGTGGCAACATACGGATCGTCCGCTCGTCATCGACGCGGACGCCCTCAACATGCTGGCAGACGCTGGCCCACATGGGCCTCGCGACTGGGGCCAGCGAAGTGCGGCGACAATCCTGACGCCGCACCCTGGCGAGATGGGCCGACTGCTGGGCATGTCGACCCAAGAGGTGCAGCGTGACCGCATTGGGCACGCTGCAAAATACGCCCGCGAGCAGGGCGTGACCCTTGTGCTCAAAGGAGCACGAACGGTCATCGCAACGCCGTCCGGCGAGGCGTACATCAACACCACCGGGCACGCCGGCATGGCGACTGGCGGTGCCGGAGACGTATTGACCGGCATCATCGCCGGTCTGCTTGCCCAAGGGCTCAGCGCGGAGCAAGCCGCCACGTTCGGCGTATATCTCCACGGACAGGCCGCTGAACGTGCAGCACTGCTGCGCGGTGACCCATCGTCCCTGCTGGCCGGAGACATCATCGATGCACTGTGAGGATGGGGCAGGTGTGGGACAAGCTCGCGGTTTTGGTTTACTGTCTATGACTAATCATTTCTAAACTGCAAGTGACCCATCGTCCCTGCTGGCTGGAGACATCATCGATGCACTGTGAGGATGTGGCAGGTGTGGGACAAGCTCATAGTTTTGGGTTACTGTCTATGGATAATCATTTCTAAACTGTAAATGACCCATCGTCCCTGCTGGCCGGAGACATCGTCGACGCACTGTGAGGATGGGGCAGGTGTGGGACAAGCTCATGGTTTTGGGTTACTACCTATGCCGATTCATTTTCAAACTGCAAGTAAACCAACGAACCAGCGCACCAAAAAGTAGATGAGTGAACGTTGTCCATTGCTAAATGCCGGATGCCCATTGTTCATTGCTCAGTACTCAATGCTCAATACCAATGCCCAGTGCTCATTGCCCTAACGAACCTGATACACCTTATACCATGGCTTTACATCGAGGAGCAAAAGCTAACGAATCTCATCCACGTTATTTCTGTGTATTTCAGAGAAAACACCTGAAAAACCGGACTAAATTAGGGAATAGAATGCCTGAGATTCGTTAGATTTTATAATCTGCAATTAATGGCCCAATAAGGTTTGCTCAGTTCGTTAAACGTTTGGATCTGAAATGTTGATGCCTTGTTATCTATATAAGTTGATCTAAAGAATATTTACACTGGACACTCCGGTGACAGAACAACCTTCCGATCGCTGTTATCCCCAGTTTTTTCTTTTATAAATTAGGAAATCCGGGGATAGCGTATGCTTCCGAAGCAGCTTTCTTTCAAAAAGCTTTTAGGCGAAGTATATGCTTCCGTGTCAGCTTTCTTTCAGATAGCTTTTAGCTCCACTTCTTCAGGTTCTTTCTGTCCTCTCCGTTTCGTGTAAATGTTTAGTTCAATTTATATACTTTCATATCTTTGAAACGAATTAATGGTTGGATGAAACAATGATTAGTTACTGAAAAGGGGAGCCCTGTCATGATTCATGACGGAGGCTCCCCTTTATTTGTTTGTATGTTCACGCTACCTGATCCTGGCTCGGCTATAACCTGCCCATAACATGCCTATAATCTGCATCTAACCTGCATCTAAACGACATCCGACCTACGTCTGGCCCAAGTTCTCGCGGCATCCTGCTTACAGCCGGAATCGCAGCAGTTCCTGATGCATCTCTGCACTAATATCACGCAATGACTTCACCTTGATACTTGCATCAGCGAAGGAACGTTGTTGTTCCGACGTGGAGGCGGTGATCTCTTCACTGCTGGCAGCCGACTGCTCGGTGATGGCACTGATATTTTCGATGGCCTGTTGCACCTGTGTACTGAGTTCATTGGAGTGTTGCATGTCCTCAGCAAGCTGATGGATACCCGTACTAATGCGCTCCACACTTTCACGAATAGCAGAGAAGGATTCGCGAGTCTGGCCAGTGGCTTGTTCCTGTTCGCCGAATAACTGCATGCTTTGTGCTACAGAGTTCTTCACCTTGTCCATGGAGGTTGTGATCTCGCCCACAGCCGCATAGATATGTTTGACCGATTGCGCAGATTGTTCGGCGAGTTTATTCACCTCGCCCGCAACAACAGCGAAGCCACGTCCGGCTTCTCCAGCGCGAGCAGCCTCTATGGAGGCATTTAACGAGAGCATGGTTGTTTGTTTGGCAATCTCCGATACATATGTCGTCATCGTAGTGATTCGAACCGCGCTTTCTTCCAGTTCCCGCACCGTTTGTTCTACCTCGGCCATCGCCGTACGATTCACTTCGGCCAAGCGGAGTTGCTCCGCTACAGCCTTATTACCTTCCTCAACGGTAGTTAATACTTCACGACCATCGATTACCGATTGGGAAGTGGACTCGAGATTGCTATTGAAGGTAGACTGCATTTTGTCCACAACCATCACCGTTTCACTCAGATCCTCGGCAATTTTTTGACTGCCAATCGAGAGTTCCTCCGTGGTGCGGGATACTTGCTGCACAATCGCTTGGGCTGTATCATTACCGCGGTCAATATCTTGCGCCATCAGATCGACACGATGACCCGCTTCACCAATCGATTGAATAATGCCGCGGATATTATGAGTCATGATACCGAAGGAGCGACTCAGGTCATCGAGTTCATCTTTGCCCCGAGCTTCCGGTAATTGTCCGGTCAGGTCACCGTCCGCAATTTGTCCCGCGGCGTCTTTGAGTGTTCGAATACGCTTGGCGATCTGACGTGAAGTATACATATTAAACAGCATTACGGCGACGAGCAATATGATGGCTCCTGCCAGAGCGGTTTGCCACGTTTGCTGAATGTCACGTTCCAAATCGACGGTATATTGATCATAACGATCCCGAGTCATCTCATCTAACGAATAAATATCATTCTGTATGCCCCGAACCCGAGTGCTGTAACGTTTCGCTTCCGCACTGTTCATCGCATTCATCGCTTCGGTGGCTCCCTGGTTGAGAGCTTCTAATTTTGTCTCGATGGACTGAATAAGTTGTAACTGCTGATCTGTTTCGAGCAATCCGTCCGTAAGTTCCTGAATCATCGTTTGACCTTCATCCAGCAAGCGAAGTACGGCGTCCTGGTTTCCTGCTGTCATGGAGAATGAGTAGACATCCAGCGCTTGCTGGGTCTGAATCTGATTGGCGTTCAGTTCACTCACCTTGAGCATGGCTGGTACCAGATTTTGATTTTTGGCATTCATGTTGAGCAATTGCATGATGATATAAGCGACTAGCACAAGGCATAGAAGTAGTGAAATTAGAGCATTAAGTATCAGTTTTCCCTGTAGTTTCATGTGCGTACCTCCTCGTATCCGATGGGTTATTGATCAAGCTTAATTTTGATTTGACCGGAAGAGATCTTTGCCTTCAGATCTTCGAAGGTTTGCTGTTGTTCATCACTGAGCGTGATATTATGTAGAGCAGTCAGACCCACGGCGTTCTCCGCCAGCCCCTCCACGATTTCCTTTTGAGGGAAGGTATGATTGTTTTGAACAAACGTGTTAACGGCATTATAGATAGAGACATCCACATTTTTCAGCATGGACGTAAGAATGGATTTTTCCGCCAAAAAGAATTGATCGGTATCTACACCGATGGCGTATTTCCCTAATTTCTGAATCTCCGTCAGTGCACCAACGCCTGTAAGACCAGCAGCTACGTAGATCACGTCAGCGCCCTTTTCCTGAATCATCTCTGCAGCCAGTTGTTCACCCAGCTCGGCATTGCCAAAGTCCCCTGCGTAGACGACATCAACGGTTGCATTCGGCTTGACAGCCAGAACACCTTGTTTAAAACCCAGCTCGAAATTACGAAGGACTGGTATCTCTATTCCACCAAGGAAGCCGACATGATCTTCCGTTGAAGCCATAGCGGCAATAACACCTGCCAGATAACTTCCTTCTTCCGCCCGGAATGAAATGGAGGCAATGTTAGGCAGTTCGGACTGACTGTCAATCATGAGGAACTGCTGGTCAGGATATTTGGCTGCAACTTTCTCCATATCCGCTTGGACAGCATCACTCAGGCCGATAACCAGATCAAATTTGGCTTCCGCAAACTCTTCAAATGCAGCTTCGGCATTGTCGCCCGGTTCACGATAGTCAAAGACAATGCTTTTCTCATTTCTGGCCTGAACCAGTCCATCAAAAGCAGCATCATTAAAAGAACGGTCACCCAGACCCACTTCCGTAAGCACGATCCCAACCTTTGTTCTTGAGTCTGTTACCGTTGTTGTATTGTTGGCTGAACATGCCCCCAGGATCAGTACCGTCAGGATCATCATTAGGGTGAGACCTAGACCTGCGCGTCTGTTCTTGTTTGTTTTCATGTGTGGTACCCTCATTTCTGTAGTCGCATTTTTCTGTTTTGCATGGTTCCTTAGCTCCAGGGAATGACGTGTACATGATGACACGTATGGTGAGTATTTCCCTTTATCTATATCGGTCAGAAAGGCACTGTGATTTATGGTATGTAGTGAAAATTTACGAAAAAATAAGTATTTTTCATGAATTACACATTATTTTTACATTTCTCTGGTTAAAAGGGTACATAAATATCTACAGTATGTTGTTTACTGATGTTAGAAGTCGAAAAAAGGCACAACAGAGATGACATGAATCATCTCTGTTGTGCCTTAAAATTTCACCCTATACGGATGATAAGGTGATCATCCTATTATAAAAATGACGCGAGTTTTACCAAGCCGCAATCGAGCCATCCGCTCGGGTTTCCGTACCCCCGCATAATACGCCATTGTCCGGGTTGCGCCAGATGATCTGACCGCGTCCAAACTGGGATGGATCAACTGCCACTTGAATATCATGTCCTTTGCGGGCGAGTGCCTGAGCGATATGCTGCGGGAAACCCGGTTCCACGAGAATTGTTTTGCCCTTCGTCCACTGCCAGCGTGGAGAATCCAAGGCGGCCTGTGGGTTCAGGTGATAATCGATCGTATTCATAACCACCTGCACATGACCTTGCGGTTGCATGAAACCACCCATGACACCGAATGGCCCAACCGCTTCGCTGCCACGGGTGAGGAACCCCGGAATGATCGTGTGATACGTTCGTTTACCTGGCTCCAGGGCGTTGGCATGATTAGGGTCCAGTGAGAAGTTGTGTCCACGATTCTGCAAAGCAATGCCTGTTCCCGGAACAACGAGCCCAGACCCAAAGCCCATATAGTTACTCTGGATAAACGAAACCATGTTGCCTTCACCATCAGCCGTAGCCAGATACACCGTTCCACTTGCACGTGGATCACCTGCCTCAGGTGCTCGTGCGGTATCACCAATGAGTTTGCGCCGTTCTTCCGCGTATGCCTCGGACAGGAGTTCCTCCACCGTCACACCCATTTTGCGTTCTTCAGTAATATATTTCTCCCCGTCGGCAAATGCCAGCTTCATAGCTTCAAGTTGCCGATGATATGCCAGAACGGATTCTTTCTCGTCAAAATCATATCCCTTCAGGAGATTAAGCGCCGCGAGAGCAATCAATCCTTGTCCATTCGGCGGAATCTCCCATACATCGTAACCACGATAGGAGACGGAGATGGGATCAACCCACTCAGGCTGAAAAGCCTTCAGATCTTCGCGAGTCAGATAACCACCGTGCTCTGCCATAAAGGAATGAATGCGCTCTGCCAGTTCTCCTTCGTAAAAGTCTCGCGCTTCGCTCTCGCCAATCTGGCGCAAAGTCGCCGCATGATCCGGCGAGCGCCACATCTCTCCAGCTGCGGGAACACGCCCGCCTGGAGCAAATGTCTCAAACCACGCACGCCCTGCCTCCGCATCACCCTGGCGTGCATAGATCTCGGCTGCCCTTGCCCAGTGGCGGGCCAGCCCAGGCGCAAGCGGATAACCTTCCTCCGCATAGCGGATGGCCGGTTCCAGCGCTTCCGCCAGCGTGAGCCGCCCAAAACGGCGGCTCAGCTCAGCCCAACCCGCCGGTGCGCCAGGCACCGTCACCGGAACAACCCCAAGCTTCGGCATCTCCGTATGGCCTGCCGCTTGAAGCGCCTCAATGGATATGCCCTGAGGCGCAGGGCCGCTGGCATTCAGGCCATGCAGTTCGCCCTCGGTCCAGACGAGGGCAAAAGCATCGCCTCCAATGCCATTGGACGTTGGCTCCAGCACCGTGAGTGCTGCCGCAGTTGCAATGGCGGCATCAATGGCATTGCCGCCTTTTTTCAATACATCCAGACCGGCTTGTGCAGCCAGTGGCTGAGACGTGGCGACCATGCCTTGTTTCGCATACACAGGCACGCGGTAAGAGGGGTACGGTTGGTAGAGTGGATCGAAGTTCATCAGGTTGTTCAGCTCCTTGTCGCTAGATGTCAGGCTCCGGCATAACCGGATCATACTCCTAACCCTCTTCGCAACTGAACAACCGATATCCTGCCACACCTGCCAAATCCAACCTGACACCAGTTTATGTCGTTACCATATCGCCGCCATTTACATGAATGCATTCACCTGTGACGTAGGATGAATCGCGGGAAGCGAGATAAACGTAGGCTGCCGCCAGTTCGTAAGGCTGACCAGCTCGACCCATGGGTGTATCTGTTCCAAATACCTGAACATCCTCAGCGGAGAAACTGGCAGGGATGAGCGGTGTCCAGATGGGTCCCGGGGCGACGGAATTCACACGGATTCCCTGTGCAGCGAGCGATTGGGCGAGTACACGAGTCAGCGATACGACGGCTCCTTTGGTAGAAGAGTAGTCGATCAGTTGGGTGTTGCCTTTATATGCTGTAATGGAAGCCGTATTGATAATGGAGGCACCTCTGCACAGATGGGGGAGAGCTGCCTGAATCAGAAAGAAATAGGCGAACACATTGGTCTGAAAGGTGTGATACAGCTGTTCCTCTGTAATATCAACGATGCTTGGCTGCACATACTGTACGCCATGATTGTTGACCAGAATATCGATCTTCCCGTAGGTTTCCATGGTTGTGCGAATGACGGCTTCACAGTTTTTCTTTAAGCGGAGATCAATCTCGATTAAGAGACAGCGCTGTCCCAGTTCTTCGATCCGTTCACGAGTCCTTTCGGCATCTGTCCGTTCATATAGATAAGCAATGACGATATCCGCACCTTCCTTGGCAAAAGCGATGGCGGCCGCCCGGCCGATTCCACTGTCACCACCCGTAATAATGGCAACTTTACCTTGGAGTTTGCAGCTGCCGATATAGGCAGGATCTTCACTGATCGGTTCAGGCACCATCAGAGTTTCCAGACCGGGTTGCTGGTCCTGATGCTGGGGTGGAAATGCCAGCTTTTGCTCCTTGCATACCGTTTTCTCACCATAAAAAGGATAGACAGGATTCATTCGCTTTACATCCTCCTCGAACGTTCATTGATACGGATAACCTATGCATTCGCCCAGAAGAACGTGCGGGAGGAAACAGCAGAGCGGTTGTTTTTTGCGCAGAATATACCATAATAAGGGTAGATCCTTAAATCGATGGAGGTGTCAGGAGCCACATGAATATTCAAGGAATTAATCATTTGTGCTTTTCCGTATCCAATCTGGAGCGGGCCATTACCTTTTATGAGCAGGCTCTCGGTGCCCAAATTCAGGTGAAAGGACGCAAACTGGCTTATTTTGAGCTTGCCGGTCTGTGGATTGCCCTGAATCAGGAGGATGTTATTCGCAACTATACGGAACGAACCTATACCCATATTGCATTTACCGTTACAGAAGAGGAGTTCGACGCGTCTGTACAGCAGCTGCGAGCAGCGGGGGCCGACATTCTTCCCGGAAGGCCCAGAGATCCGCGGGATGCATTATCTGTATATTTTACCGATCCGGATGGTCATTTGTTTGAACTGCATACAGGTACGATGAAGCAAAGGCTGGATTATTATCGTGAAGACAAAGCTCATATGACCTTTTATCCGTGAAAGGGTTGTGCAAGTGGAGGTAAATGGGGATTAACGTATTTAAAGTCATTGCGATTATCCGTAAAATACGTCTTAGGTTGCCAGGAATCGATGGTGGATTATGCTGCCCAATTATAAACATGAGGAGAGATGAGCATGGAGAGTAAAGGAAGCAAATTCGTTACAACGGCAAGTGAACTCTGCATGGTTACTATCATGCTTCTACCTTTTATTGCAGGACAGCTTCATGTTTCGGAGGCATATGCAGGATCGGCTAAGTTTAGTGGTCAGCAGGGACAAAAACATGCCGTATCTACGGAAACGCTGCTTGATCTGAATGATCCTGTTCCTACTCGATGAGCGGTTTAAGATGATCCTATGCCTTGTCACCATGTATTCTCGGAATTAAGGCCTCTGTTGAAGAGACCCTGAACTCCATCATTTTGTTTTCCCGTGTCCTCAGTTGTTAGATGAAGAACGCATCCGCTTTATTTGATCAATGACTTATAGTCGTCGTAGTTCATTTTACGATCCTGAAGGCTTAGCAGAAGAAGTTGTTGGCTGATGTCAGCCTCGCGGTTTGCAGAGATGCGTTTAAGCAGATCGTGACTCATTCTTAGAAAATAATAACCTTCATTGCTGTTGTTTTTCTCATGAAATACAATACCAAGCAAGCGATACAGTTTGGCACGAAGCATCCCTTCATCTTGCTGATCCAGCAGTTGAAGGGCTTCTTTGATGATGACTTCTGCCTGTTCTGGCTCACGCTGCTCCAGATAAATTTTACTGATTTCCTCCAATATGGAAGCCTTCTTGTGGGGAAGATTGCGTTTATCGTAAATTCGTGCGCATTCATCCAGCAAGGGGAGGGCTTCTTTTTTTTGCCCCATATGAAGCTGGATCACGGCGAGGTTGTGAAGTGCCAGAACGTAGGATTCGCTGCTCGCCTGTTTATAGGCTTGTACGGATCGCTTGGTCCAGTCATAACTTAACAGCATGTGTCCGTCCTGTTCGGACATATAATAGGCTTTGCCCAAACCCAGCGTAATCTCGCCATACAGTTCCGGTTGTCCGGCCATCTGGGCTTCCTTCTCCGCTTTGAGATAGTAGTTCAACCCCTCATTCACATTGCCTAGTCTTAAATGGGTTGTGCCGAGAAAGGTCAGCGATTGAATGTGTTCTTCCTGTAGATGTTTGAGTCTGCTGCTGTACGTATACGCCTGTTCATAATGTTTCCGGGCAGCATGAAACAGCTCTGCATGAAAAGCCGCTCTCCCCATTTCCAGATAATATTCAACAATACGTTCCCTGTCACCTGTTCGAATGACCGTAAATGCTGCAGTTTCCCCCTCATCCAAGGCTTGTCGATAATCCCCAAGTCTGTTGTGACTTCGTAAAATGAGCAGGTAGGCTTCTGACTGATCCGATGTATCCTCCGTCAACGTCAGCACTTTATGGGCTATGCGGATGCAGGCAGAATCATTCTGCTCGGCATAACAGGCTTTGGCCTTGTCCAGTACAGCCTCCCCAATATCCGTATCTGTTGCTGCACTTCCTCCCAAAAAAAACTCCATGGGTGTATTAAGTCTCCTGGCAATAATTTTCAACATACGCTGCGAGGGAACGGCCCTGCCTTTTTCGATAAGGCTGATGTAAGAACGCGTCATATCCTCACCTGCCAGTTGCTTCTGAGACAGTCCAAGCTGCTCCCGGATTTGCCGGATTTTGGGTCCGAGCATGATCGTTCACCGTCCCTTGATATAGTTTGATTGGAATGGAGATCTGTTTGGTATGTTGGGTCTATCGTGTGTGTCCAGAAGCAGGGGTAAGGAGAGTGAGAGGTTCATTTACCCCCATTTACAGTTTAAATGCAATTTGGGAGATTATAGAATCAGAGTATCCAAGATGAAAGGAGGAGATATGAATGGTCATTAAAGCGACTCCCATTACACTGGAGCAACTGAAGCGCAAAGAAGTTGAAGCAGCACAATTGGAAACGAATGTACTGGGCGAGGCACGTGAAGTCAGTGCACGCGCGGTATCCGCTCGCGCAGTTGAAGCTCGTGCTGTAGCGGCTCGTGCTGTAGCAGCTCGTGCAGCAGCGGCGGCTCGTGCCTGATTTTTCCTACTTACTTATTGCATTACGCTAGATTCATAGATGGGAGCTTCTGCGGAAGCTCTTTATCTCCCTATATTTCAGTGAGATTCGTACGTTAGTGATAACGAGGTGTCTGAAGCCGATGCATATCAAGCAGATATGGTCTTACATTCCGGAGCACATTGTGCCGATCAGGGAACTGAACGAGGTGCTGGGACTCAATAATGCCCAGACGAAGGTACTGGAAAAAATTCACGGTTTGAAACAGGTTCGGCAAGACAGGGATGGAGATCTGGCTTCGTTGCTTGGGCGTGTATTAACCCAGGTGGTAAATAACCCGGAGATCGCTCCTAACTCGATTAAGTATATCATTTATTGCCACACAATTCAGGAAAATTTCCCCTTTCCTATGAAAGTTTTGCAAGCCCTGAAAAGGGCTTACGGGTTGCAGCATGCCATCGCGTTTTCGCTTACGCAGCAGAACTGTGCATCGGGTTTAATTGCCCTGAATGTTGCCGAGACATTGCTGCCTTCATTGGAAGCGGATGATCATATTTTAATTTTGACAGGTGAAAAAACCTTTAGTCCCGTTGTGCAATTGATCCCCAATACCACCGTGATGGGAGAGGCATCAGCCGCCGTGCTGGTGGGTAACAAGGGCAACGGAAGTCGTGTCGTCGGACTCACGAGTGTTACCCTGGGCCAATTCTGTAATGTACTAACGGGAACCCCGCAGATTCTAAGGGAGTTTCAGGAAATCTACACGCCCCGGTTATGTGAAGCCATTGTTGCAGCCGTGGAGCAGGCGGGTCTGACGCTGCAGGATATTCGATACATCGTCCCACACAATGTGAATCTATCCTCGTGGAAGAAGGTGGCTATCCGTTTATCCTATCCCCTTGAACGCATATATACGTCCAATGTGCAGGAGATCGGGCATTGCTTCTGTTCGGACCCATTTATTAATTTGCAAGCCATTCTAGAGCAGAAGTTGTTGCAACCAGAGGAGTATTATCTGCTTGTTACGGTCGGACTTGGGGTTACATTCAGCGTAGCAGTGATGCAGTATGCAGGAATAGGAGGGGATGGCCTTGACCACCGTATTGACGGATTTTTCGAGCAAGCTCAAGTGGGCGTTAACGGGCCAGCATGACGTTACTTTTATCTATCTGAACAATTTTGAGGTGGAGGAGTACTGGAGTGAAACGGGTATTCTCAAGCTGCCCTCATTAAGCATAGGCTCGGCTGCGGATGTCGTTAATCGAATGGAGGAACTGGGTGTTTTCCTCGCCGGAGAGAACGATATTATCCTGCTCAAGGGGCCGCCGAATCAGGGATTCATGGCAGATGCACAGGCGCTTGGGTTTGGTCGCTCCCGATGCATAACGGTGGAGCACAATGATCCGGCACTGAACATTACCGCGAATCTTCTGAATTGTCCAAGGACAATGGACAAGCTGAGAGAGCTGTCACAGGCTGCTGGAACGAATGTTTATCTGGTTCCCTTTGGAACCTCGGATCAGGAAGAGGAGTTCTCCCGACGGACCGGCATTCCGCTGGCTGTTCCATCTTCAGATATCTTCCGCAAGGTGAATGACAAGGGGTATTCCCGCCGTCTCAACGCGGAGCTGGGTATTCGCCAGATTCCAGGCGTTGAATGCACGTCTTTGGATGAACTGGTGTCTGGTTTCGATCAGCTAAAGGCCGTTCTAGAGCAGGGTGGACGCCTTGTGCTGAAGGATTCCATGGGTGTATCAGGCAAGGGAATTACCGTCATCACCGATGAAGCCAGGTTTCACAAATGCATGAGCATGCTGGAGAAACAGGCTAGCAAAAAAGGAATTCGACAAATCAACTACGTGCTTGAACAATGGATTGATAAAATCTGTGACCTGAATTACCAGATTCTCATCGATCGCTCCGGCGGAGTTGAATTTCTTGGCGTCAAGGAATCGTTGGTAGAGCAAGGCGTGCATCAAGGGCATCTCATGCCTTCGCGGCTCAACGATGTTCAACTTGAGGTTATTCGTGAAGCGGCCATGCGAATTGGAGTAGCTCTGTATCGAGATGGATACTACGGCATTGCCGGCATGGACGCCATTCTGGACGAGGACGGTACAATCTGGCCCAATCTTGAGATTAATGCCAGGTTTAATATGTCTACCTATCAGACCAACATTCAGCATCAATGGCTACCCGAAGATCAATGTGGATTGGCGAAAAAATATACGCTCCGGCTCAATCACCTGCTGGAATACGGAGTACTTCGTTCCCGGTTGGGTACGTTGATGTTCGAACCGGAACGCGGCGAAGGATTATTGATTAATAATTTTGCCACAGTCAATGCGGCATTCAGAAGTGAGGGGACCTTGTTCTCCGGACGTCTGTATGGCGTGATTATTGCGTCCTCCCCTGAACGGCTGGGAGTAATCGACGAAGCGATAGAAGCCGTCCTATCTTCCATTAACGAGGTGATGTGAGTGTCTAAGGAATATCAGATTCAGCAGTTGCCTGTTTCGGACATCGCCGAGAGATTCGGGACCCCGCTGTATGTATATGACGGGGATGTGTTGCAGCAGGTGTATCAGGAGCTTAGGGAATTGCTTACGCCTCAAGTGGAGCTGTTCTATTCATTGAAGGCCAATCCCAATATTTCGATCGTACACATGCTCCGGGAGATGGGAGCACAGGCAGAGGTATGTTCCCTGGCCGAATTGCATACGGCTGTACAGGCTGGAGTAGCAGCAGAAAGCATTATTTTTCTAGGACCGGGAAAAAGCGATGGCGAAATTACGGCATGCATACGTCTGGGCATATATGCGATCGTGTGTGAATCGTTTCAGGAGCTGGAGCGCATTGAGAGCATCGCTGCAAGTGAGGGGCGAATCGTGCCGGTGGCGCTGCGAGTGAATCCTTCCTTTTCTGTTAAAGGCTCCAGGCTGACCATGGGTGGAAAACCACGTCAGTTTGGTATGGATGAGCAAAGTGTGCTCCAGGGGAAAGAGCAGTTCGAGAGCTACTCCCATGTGGAGATCATGGGACTTCACGTGTACATGGGAACTCGCATGTTGGATGTAGAACCGATCGTTCAGAACACCCGTCATATTCTAGAATTGGCTGATCGAATCGAGAACGAGCTGGATATCACGCTGCGTATGGTCGATGTAGGCGGGGGATTGGGCGTGCCCTACCATGAAGGTGAGCAGTCCCTATCCATAGCCACACTGACAGAACAGTTGAATCCAATGTTCGAATCGTTTCGGAATAGTCATGCCAACACCCGGCTGTTCATGGAGCTTGGGCGATATCTGGTAGGCACCTGCGGTATGTTGGTCAGTCGAGCTCTATACGTCAAGCAATCGTATGGAGAGCACTTCGTCGTAACCGATGGTGGAACGAACTGCCATATGGCGGCGGTGGGCACAGGTTCTTACGTGAAGCGTAACTTTCCGATTGCCTCCCTGACGCGTTATGGGGAGTCCCCTGTAGCCGAATACAATATTACGGGTCCCTTATGTACGCCGAATGATGTTGTTGGAAAAAGGGTACTGCTTCCTCCTGTTGAACGGGGCGATCTAATCGGTGTTTTTCATTCGGGAGCCTACGGACCAACGGCTTCTCCCACACACTTTTTGAGTCACGGAAGTCCGGCGGAAGTGCTGATTGTCGCTGGGGAGGCTCATTTGATCCGTGAGCGGGATACTCCGCAGGATCTACTGTCCAAGCAACGCTTGATTCAAGTGTCCCACACAGCAATAACCAATTGATGAGGAGAGATGATGATCATGACAACTGCAGGATTGCTTGAAGAGATCAAGGGTGCCCTTGCTGAAGTGTTGAATACCGAAGCCAGGCAGGATATTCAATTAAGCACATCTTTATTTGACGAACTCTATCTGGATTCGACCTCGGTTCTGGAACTGCTTATGACGCTGGAAGACCGGATTGAGGGTCTGGAGATTGACCCGGATGATCTGGAGCCCGATGTATTTGATACGGTAGGTTCCCTGGCTGCCTATATTGAGAAGCAACTCATTGCGGCCTGATGGCTTCGCCTGTTGCCATACGGGAGATGGGAGTCAGGCTGTTCTCGGAGAAGAAGCCTCCGTTTGATCATCCAGAACTGTTGCGATTTCATCAGGATATGCTCGCGGGTACTCCGATCAAGTACGATGTTCAACTTTTGAAGGGGCGTAACAACAATGCCTATCACGAGATGAGTGTGGAATTGCTGGAGGAGACGGGACTTGATCGGGTCATGCAAGATGTGGATGTGTTGCTGTTGGCATACAATTTTCCGAATACCCGCCCGGATATATCAATTGTGAATTATTTGATGGATCGTTATCAGGCCCGTTTTATCAGTTTTGCTGTAAATGATCTTGGTTTTGGTGCTCCTTTTGCGGCGCTCCACATGCTTCAGCATTATCTGGGCAGAGAAGGTTACATGAAAGGCATGCTGCTGGTTATGGACCAGACGGCTCTCCCCTATGAAACGATGGAACTTGTTTCACCGACTGGACCGGACACGGCTGCAGCAATATACCTTGATCGGATGACAGGCGTAGGACCTTCCCTGCTTGGTGTAGAGATGCGACATGCCGAGCATTCCGTAGCCGATACTGCGGAGATGGTACTGGATCGATTATGTGCCCAGGCATCCATTCACCGGAATCAGATTAACCTGCTCATCCATCCTGATCTGGAGCAGCTTTGCAATCAGGCTGCCTGGTACAGCGAATGTGGATCGAAGAGTTATTATGATCCATCGCGCTGGAGTGCAGCGCCATTCTTCGCATTACAGGAGTTACTGGAGGAGAAGGACGGGGGCGAGTACATATGTCTTATGCATCTGGAGCAGACGGATTCGTTTATTCATGCCTTGCTGATCCGAACTTGTGAATGGCGTATGGATGGACACTAATCGCAGGAGGAGGGAGAACATTGGGGTTCGGTATTGTGGATATTGGCGTCTATTTGCCTGAACAGATTCAGCAGCCGGAAGAGGTGCTGGCTGCCCTGGAGCTTGGGAAAGGTGAGCTTCAGTTTCTGCGCAAGTACCACCGCCTGGAAGGTGTGCCTGTAACGGAATCGGGCCAGATGCTTGACGATACGATCACACAGGCTGTGGAACGGCTCCAGACCAGACCTGCCCTTTCCGGAATCGACCTTGTTCTCTATGTCCATTCCTTTCAGGTGCAGACACCGAGCGATTACAGGCTTGTGCAGCGTGTCCTCCAGCGCTTCGGGCTGGAACATGTACCGTTCTATGGCATATCCCAAATGAACTGTGCATCGTCGATAGCCGCTCTTCAATGGCTTGAGCGAATCTCACAAACGCAGCCTCACATTCGGAATGTGTTGTTGATCTGTGCGGATCAATTCAATTTTTTGCCTCCCGAATGGCGCTATCTGCGCAAATCGGCCATTCTGGGTGATTCTGCCGTAGCTGTTCTATTGAGCAGAGAGAGCTGTCAGCATGTCGTTCAGGCGGCGCATGTGCTGCGAGATACCCGGTTCCATACTGGCTATCATGCAACCGCCGATGAGATCTCGGCATTTAACCGATTGTATGTGGACCATATCATTCAAGGGATGGAAGAGCTGCTGTCAACGCAAGGCCTGAGTTTCGAAGATGTGAATCATATTTTTCCCCATAATGTGAACTGGACCACCTGGAAGGAATTCTCCCGACGTACGGGAGTTGGACTTGAACGGATATATCTGGATAACATTCAGCGAATCGGACATACCTTCTCCACCGACCCGTTCATTAACCTGAGTTCGGGATTGGAGCAGGACTGGGTGTGCAGAAAGGGACGCTCCATCATGGTCAGTATCGGGCTCGGCAGTTTTTTTGGTTTTGCACTGGTGGAGCATGGAGGATGCGAAGAAGATTGAACAGGAGGAATGACAATGCACGTTATTGAATTCCAGGGCCCAGATGCTAAGCCCGTCGGATCAAAGGCAGCAGGCAACCCCGTAGCTCCGATATCGGAAATGTTGGAGGCAAAAACCTTGCTGGTGAACAATCGTCCAGTGCTTTTGGCAACAGGTCCCTACGTGCTCGCAACCGCTCATCTCATGGAACAAGATGCTTTACTTTGGCATGAACAATCAGCAGGGCTGTATCGTTGGAACCAACTACATGCCGTTCATGTGCAGGATCGGATGCTTGAGCCCTCTGGACTACTGTTATACAAGGTACAGCCGAATGAGGGTGAGAAGGCTGAGATATCAGGCGAGAAAGTGACCTCGAATGAGCTGAGAACACGCCTGCTTGAGTTCCGTGCAGAGCTGTGCAAGGCTGGCTTGGAGCAGGTTCGCAGGCATTTGTCGGTGCGAATATCGGGCGGACAATCCACGTTTCAGCACCAGCTCGTGAAAGGCATGGTCGCTGACATCCTGACAACGCTCTACATGGCGGAAACGTTGCCTGAAGACCGCTTCCTCTCAGCAAATCCAGGTCTTCCATCGGTCCGGGTTCATGCGTGGATACATCAGGAATTGGACGAAGCTTTCAGACAGATTCAACGTCTTGGCGGCGGTTTCGGTTTTTTGAGACATGGCGTATCTGCATATACATATGCAGGCCAACTGGTGAAGAACATGCTGTTGCCAGCTAAGGAGGAATATTGATGATTACTCCATCAACGATTGCGATTTTCGAGCAAGTGATGAAGCAGTATGCTACGGAGCTTCGTCAGATCGGCCTGATCATCGACAGGGAGCCAGACCGGCTCACCGAGTTTTTGCACACGTCTGCCCTGCAGGCCATCAATCATATGATGATTCCCCCGGAGTATGGCGGTCAGCCGATTGTAACCATAGGTCAGGATCGATATTATGGACTCTCTTCGCTGGAAAGAGTCATTACGATCGAGCAGTTGTCCGCAGGAGATGCAGGCGTTTTTCTGGGAGGACCTGGGCCTTCCATGTCCAGCATCGTCATGATTGACTTGGGCGATGAGGAACAGAAGGAGCGATTTTATAGCCACTTTCTGAAAGGTCCGGCCTGGGCTGTTTTTGCCTTATCAGAGCCTGAGAAGGGTTCAGATGCAACCGAGATCAGCACGCGGATTACGCGACATCCGGATGGAGGAATGGAGCTAACCGGACATAAATTCTACATTGGGAACGGACACCGGGCGAGTATTGGACTGGTATTTGCCCAGACCAATCGTACGCCTCTGGGCATTCAGGTGGCTATAGTTGATCCTTCCCTGCCGGGTTTCACAGCAACCCCGCTGGACACGATGGGACTTCGTGGTCTGCAACTTAGCCATCTGCAATTCGAGGCTTTCCCACTGGAAGAGAAAGATATTCTGGGTCGTCATTTAAGTCCAACCAAGCGTGGACTGTGGGGAGCACTGCGTACATTCCACCGGATGCGCCCTAGTGTGGCAGCATTGGCGCTTGGTGTTGCACAGGCTGCTTATGATTATGTTGTGGAGCACAGAACGATCTTCACAGAACGTGAAAAGACAGAATTGGAGCGACTGGAGATGCGTCTGCACGCGCTACGCAGCATGATTCGGAATGCAGCAGCAGAGATTGACCATGATGCGAATAAGGGATATCTGGCTTCCCTCAGTAAAATACGGGCTGCGTCAGTTGCCGAGGAAGCGACGGAATGGGCACTGGAGATGATGGGGCCAGGTTCCATGCTGGAGCACCCTCTGTTGAACAAATGGTATCGCGATGCAAGGGCCTTTGAGTTCATGGAAGGAACAACGTCCATTCAGAAGATAAACGTTTTTCAGGCGTACGCTAACGGGAAGATGCAGCATGTCTGATTCACTTCATGGTGATATTGGCGCGGCCATCTATGTGGATCATATTTGCTGGCTTACTGCGGAGGATCATCTGTACACGCTGGATTGGCCAACACCGGATGATTATGTTTATGTATCGCCGCACATATACATGGAGGATCACTATTATGGTCGCGTGGGAACGCTGACTCGCTCCCTTATGGCAGACGGGAGACGGGTGACAGCGGGTGATCTTGCGCTTATGGTGCTGGAGCAGTTGTCCACAAAGCCGCATTGGGATTGGTTGATCCTTGCCCAGACTTGTCCCGAACGACATGCATTGAATGCTCCACTTGCCCGAATGCTTGAAACGGCTCCGTGGCGAGTTGATCATCCACTTGGTATTACCCATATGGGTGCGCTCGCAGGCACCGAGGCCATTCAGGTTGCTCTTTGGAGCATGCTTCCTAACGAACGGACTGCGATTGTGTTGGTGGAGCAGCGAATTCTCCATGACGATGGACAGATTGGATATGGTCAACCATCTGAACCTAAGGGTGATTTGGGCGACATGGCGGTGGCGCTTGAGGTAGGCCTTGGTCAAGGAGCGTTGCAGATACACTATGCGGGAAAACGGATCATCAGATCGGATGATGCCACGACTTTTGCATCCGAGGCACTCGGCATAATCCGCGAATGGATGGATAGCCATGCAGCCGTGCATGTCATTCTTCAGTCGAGACTGGGATTACGTCTCAATGGCAGTTCTGTTTTGCATATTTCCCCTTCCAAGACCATCTGCGTTCCACGAACCGATTATCAGAGCGGTGATGTATGGATACAGCTGGCAGATAAGCTAGAGCGGGGGATCATCAGGCCGGATGATCGAGTCATGCTGGTCTCGTGGGATGATGATCGGATGATATCGGCTTGTTGCGTGCATGTGATACGTCTGCCGATCCTCAACAGGCTTACAATGAATCAAGAAATCAAGACTTCATGAATTATGGAGGTGAACCCCATGCAGGGGATCGATTATACGGCCGGCTCGATCCATCGTTTGTTATTCCGTACGGCCGTTCCGATGCTGCTCGCTTCTCTGGTTAACGTGATTACACAACTGGCCAATGTATTTTTCTTGGGTCATACGAGTCAAAATGTATTATATGTGCTCTCATTGTATATTCCTGTCTCATTCGTCATGATTGCCATCATCGAAGCGATGCAACTGTCTGTTCAGGTCGCGGTAGCGCGCAGTCGTGCCGGGGGCTCTCGTGCATTTACCCAGCTATTCGTGCACATGATGGGCAGTGCAATGCTGCTTGCCATTCTGACCGGGGGAATTGTGATGTTAATGACCCCTGTGCTTTCATGGTTTTACCGTGTGCCTGCCGACATTGGGCCCATGTTTACGCTGTACGTAGGGGGCATGATGGCAGTGAGCATCCCGGCTGTCCTGGCGGCGGTGACCAGTGCGGCGTTACGAGGGCTGGGCCGGGCACAGGCAGCGTCGTGGAACGCGGTTGGGATGGCGATGCTAAACATTGCTCTTGTGTATACATTTGTGTCGGTCTTCGGGTTGGATCTGAAGGGCATCATCTATGCCAACCTGATCACTTCCGTCCTGTCCTTGGCCATCTCCCTGCTGATTCTGTTCATTCGTCGGGAAATGATTTTTGAACGCTTTGCTTTTGCCCAAAAACATCTGATGGCCCTCAGGCATGTCGGTATTCCTGTGTTCATCTCGTACTGCATGATTTTTCTGAGTACATTTTTTTTCAATAAAATTGTCAGTCACTTTGGCGAAGGGGCGGTTGCTGGCTTTGGCGTTGGTTATCGAATTCAGACGATGGCGATCCTGCCGGGTATCGTGATTGGATCGGCCATCGGCATTATCATCAATCATAATTTGCAGTCACCACACCGGCCAAGGGCCTATGCAAGCTATCGCCAAGGTCTGCTGCAATCCTTTGCTCTATACGTAATCATTGCCGTTGCCGTCTGGATCTGGCGAGATCCGCTTATCGCATTCCTAATCGAAGACGCGGCAACCCGAGCAGAAGCAGCACGGTATCTGTCCATCGTGGCTCTTTCCTATATTGGCATGGGTCCCATGATGACTACCCTGCTGACGATGGAACAGAGCGGGCGCGGATATCAGGCCATACTCCTGAATGCGGTATATTTTCTGATTATTATCGCACTTGGCTGGGGACTGACTCGGACTTTCAATGAGGTTACTTACTTCTATGCGGTGATTGCTGGCATGAATGTGGTCGGCATGTCGTCGTTCTTCCTGCCTTTCATGCGAATGCTGAAGCGGGAATATGTAGAGTCGTCTGCGGATAAGGACATCAGTACAGAAGGTGAAGCGACGTTGCCGAATAAGAGCTATTCCACACAGACTTGACTCTAACTACGTACGGGAGGTTTTTGCATGACAACATCAGAACCTGCTTATCTGGTACGTCGCATTGCAGATGCGTGGATCGCTGCGGATGAAACGTTCAGCCAGTTTTATGAGCTGGAACCTGCGAAAGAGCTGGAGCCACAACGCCCCCCGGATCTGCCGGGGGTGGAACCTGCGGAAGCGCCTTTTTTTTTGTATGAGCCTCTCATCGGTCATGGGGCTCCTCAACTGGGGATCTTGGGTATCCCTCATTCTGGTGGGACAAGCATGTTAAACTCCTCCGTTGCCGGACTTGCGCATGCGTTACGCGTAGAATCGTGGAAAAAGGTCATCTATCCATCGTTACAAGAGTCCGGGAATTCGAGCTTGTACGATATTGGAAGTGGGAGACGATTGCTTGAGAGCGTAGCCATGCAGGATTGGGGTACTTGTCTTATGAATGAAGCGGAGGCAGATACAGCTGTTCCTTATCAAAAGGGACTTGCGGCCGCACTGGATCATGCGCTGGATCAACAGGCACTATTGTGCTGCATTGGTGGAGACCATTCCATTACGCATGCTGTGCTTCAGATGATGGCAAAGGCCCTGGGCAGTCGAAGGATGCTGGTCCAGTTCGATGCCCATCATGATTGCGGTATCGATGCCATTCATCAGGAGCATCCCAGTCACTCCAATTTTGTAAGACATCTGCTAGAGCAGGGTACGGTTGCTGCTGTTGTACAGATCGGCCTGCGTGGTCTTCGCTCAGCAGATCAGATGTACAGCCATTCTGGCTTGATTCAAATATCAGCAGAGCATATGACACCCGAGAGGGTGAGCCATGTTCTGAACGAGGTAAGGCAGAAGTACGATGTCGACTCGGCTTATTTAACTTTTGACTTGGATTCCCTTGATCCGGGTAGCTTCCCCTTTGTTGATTTCCCAATTGCTGCAGGGCCGACGTGGCAGAACATTCGAGACTGCGTTACTGCAGCACTGGAAGTACCGATAGCTTATCAAGGGATGGATATGGTAGAGGGACAGGGTGTGCAATCAGATCGGCACATTCCCGGACAATATGAGCTGGCGCTTCGGATGTTGGCCTATATGGTGGATGGCATCGACCGGAATCGTCGGCGGTTTAAAAATTCTTCCAGTATTAGAGTAGCCAGAGAAGAGATGCTGTCGGGAGCGGGAGCATCCATGAATAAGGGCTTAAAGGAGGTGTGAGTATGAAGGATTTTCGTACATTATATACGTTACATCGGGAACAGGTCAGGGAGGAGCTGTATCGGGAAAAGACAGACGGAATTCGACTTGGATTCTTCTATGCGCTAATGAATATTGTTAAGGAGCTTGCACCACTTCAACTGGAATCGTCACCGGAGTCGATCTGGATGGATTATCTGGCTTTTTTGCGGACGGTTGATGAACACAAAAAAACCCCTTACTCCTTTATGGATTGGGATGAAGTCGAGGGGCTTGAACATTTGCAAGCGACGTTGCAGGAAGGTGGGGCTTTGTTGACCTGGCATTATGGATTCGTCAGGCATAATATGATCACCATCGGACAGGAGATTCGCGCAGGCCACATGAAGTCCGGATTACCCTTCTATCTGGTGGCTGAACAAGGTACCGTAGAGCAGGAGCAGAAGCTGTCGTCCTGGAATACTCTACGTCAATTTGCAGGTGCTGATCTGTTGAATGCCGAGGATGAGATGATTGGCATACGATTGTATTCTCATTTGCGGAAGGGAGGTTCATTCAACCTTTTCGTAGATGGTCAGACCGGGTTCAACGCGGATAATCGCGCAGTGGAGCTTCCTTTCCTGAGTTCACGCATCCGGACGAGGAGCGGTATTTTTCGTATTTTAGCCAAGACACGCAAGCCTGTATGCCCCTATTTCATGACATTGACTGAAGATTTTCGTTCCAAAATTGTTTTCTTGCCGCCTTTCATATTAGAAGGGGATATTCAGGAATCAGCAGGACGTGTATATGAGCCGTTTCGCAATCAACTGCTGAAGCAGCCTGCATTATGGAGATTCTGGGACCGTCACCATCAGCAAGTGATTCACTGGAAAGAGGATGAGACTAATCTTCATTCAGCGGAAGCTGAGAGTCAGGTGGACTGGTTCTCCAAGCCGCTGGAGGGATTCGGTCAGCTTGGACTGAACACCGCGAGTGGCATGATCTACAATTTGGGTTAACCGTCAGATAGGGGGGGAGGCAAGGATGCAGTCTTTCATTACGGAGCAGTACAATCGTCTATCGGTCCATGTGATGCCAACAAGCCAATACGCTAATTGTTATCTCCACCTGGGTATCGTTAACGAACAGGGAAGGATTCCCTCAGCTGTATTTGCAGTCATTGTGCGGCTGCTTTTCAGGCAGGATTCACTCGGCAAAAGAAAGCTACAGCAGCAGCTATGGTCCATGTATGCCGATGAGCTAAGATGCGAATTGGAGCAGAAGGGGGAGACTCAACTCGCATCCATCCGGTTGCGTATCCCTGCAGGGTTGCTGCCGGGGATCGAGGCACGGACGCTGGATGCGCTGAAGCTGCTCGCAGACCTGCTGTTCGAACCGAGCCTTAAGGGCGGATTTGATTTTGATGAAGCGCAGATCCAGGAGGAACTTGCTTGGGCAGAACATCATGCTGGCTATGATGTTTCCAATTGGGACAAGGTGGTACAGGGGCGTAGTCTGGAATGGCTTGGGTATGCGGAACGAAGCAGGGATGCCGATGTGGAGCAACTGCAACATTGTGTGCGTGATGGTGAACTGCAGCAATGGTACCGGGAGGTGCTTTGCAGCCCGCTCCACATTCATGTGATCGGTGATTTCCAATCGGATGTGATGATAGCTCAGGTCATGGAGACCTTTGTGCCATTGCTTGTCACAGCTGAGGGGAGAGCTATCCCATCTGTGATCGGGCATGATCAGCCTACTCAGCACCGGGAGGAAGGCGAGATGATGCTTGAACTGATGGATGTTCAGCAATGCAAGATTAATGTGACCTTCACCACCGGGTTGACGTATGGATCGTCGGATTATCCTGCCCTGTTTCTTTTTCATTCCCTGTTTGGCGCAACGCCAGCTTCCAGGCTTCAATCTGAGCTTCGTGAACGAAAGCAATGGGTGTATCAGATCTACAGCACGCTGGATGATTATCGGGGAATGCTTCATGTGACAACGGGAACAAACAGTGGATATGTGACAGAGGTCCTTGAAGCGATAGACGCTGAATGGCTGAGGATATGCAGGAGAGACATTCAGGAAGTGGAGCTGAATAGAGCTATTCAGAATGTGATGCATTATGTGCAAGTGGGATACGATCTGCCTGAGCAGGTGGTCAACCTTCATATCGATCGATTGCTCAACCGGGTCCAGATGACAACTCCGCAATTCCTGGAAGCCATATCCTGCGTTACTGCGGAACAAGTGGCTGAGGTAGCCTCTGGCATGAAAAAGGCTGTCACCTGGATTTTGTATCCTGAGAGTGAATATTCCGCACCAGTGCAGGAGGTGACTCATGAATAGTATTGTGAATAGCGCACCTGTCCGCAGGCGCTTATCCAATGGTCTGTCGGTCCACATTTTCCCCGAACCCCAGTTCCATCATACTTTTGTTTCGTGGTCCGTGTCCTATGGCTCAATCCATGATGGAGCCCTACCTGGCAGAGCACATTTCCTTGAGCATATGATGTTCTACAATCCGGATCAACGGCCCGTCAAGCCGTTATTTCATACTCTGGGAGCTTCGACATCTGCATTGACGCGTTACGATGTAACGACTTATCAAATGGCCTGCACAGGCGATTTGAAACGAAGTCTGGAGGTGTTCACCGGCATGCTAGCTGCTCCATATTTCACCCCGATGCATGTGGAACAGGAACGGTCCGTCATTCATCAGGAGCTGTCCATGTATGCAGACCAGCCCTCCTGGCGAGCTTTGCAGCAGTTGACTCAGATGATGTATGGCAGCAATCATCCCATCACGATGGACGTTGCAGGCACACCGGATAGTCTGTACCAAATGACAACGGATGAGCTGAAGCATGCCTACAACACTCACTATGCCACAGGGAGCATGGCGATAGCGGTTGCCGGTCCGGTTGAAACGGAGTTCATTACGGATATGCTGGAAAAATTCCCTGCGATGGAACCACTGAATGGTGCCTACCTGCCAGAAGTTACACTCGACTATTTGGGCGAGGACTCCAATAAGCAATATCGGGAGATTGAATGCGGATTGTCCTTGCCACTTGTAAGGTATGGGTTCCGTGCCGAAGATGGGATGCATTTAAAAGAGCAAGTCGCTTGCATGATCGGCATTGAAGCTTTACTGGGTGAAACTTCGGATTTCCATGCGGAATGTATGGAGTTGGGTCTGCTTCATAAGGGTGCAGAATGGGACCACTATTATCGCAAGCAATTTGCCTTTTCGAACGCTTGTGGGTATTCAGCAGATCCCGTTTCTTTATATAACCGGGTTGAGGAGATGTGTGAGCATATTCAGAACGGAACGCTGTCCCTACCCAATTTGAACTATGCACGGATGAAGTGGTTAAGCAAGTATTATGCAGACATGGATTCGTTAAAACAGCGATGTATGCACGTCTCCGAATATGAGGTGATCGGACTGGATTATATACAGCTTGGCACGTATGTACTTGAATTGACAGAAGAAGAGGTTAGGAGTGGTCTCAGAACTATTGCAACGTCTGCTCGTCTGCGGATGGTTGTTATACGTTAGCATGTAACACCGCATAGGGAGGAGGGCCTTATGGATTCCAGCACCGGAACAATCAGCAGCCTTCTGGCAATGAGGGAACAAGGGAATGATACGTTTACGCCATTTTCAGGAGAACCGGAGGTCCACATTTGGACACAGACTTTACCCATAAGGGAGGATCAACTGCAGACAGCGGCTGCCATGGACTCCGATGCAATGACTTTAGAAGAACATGAACGTATGGCCAGAATCAGCACAACCTCACGGCTACAGGCTCATTGCTGGATGATTTCAAGGGTTTTCTTGCGAAGAGTACTGGCACAGTACATGCAGCTTCAGGCAAGGGATATTCGATTTGAATACGGCACTTCCGGAAAGCCTTATCTCGTGGGAGGCCCGCAATTCAGCCTTTCGCATACGAATGGGCTATGTGTACTGGCGGTTACATCCACTAACAACGAGCTTGGCGTGGATGTGGAATGGGTACGTCCACTACTGCGAGAGAAAGCCATCATCCAACGTTTCCTGACGGAAGAAGAGCGGGATCATGTGCTGGAAGCCATATGTTCCGGTGAGGATTCTTCTTCCCTGCTGTGGAAAGTCCTCACAGGCAAGGAGGCCTGGATCAAGGCTTCAGGTCAATCTTTATGTGGACAGTGGAGAAATTTAAATACGATACAAGCGATACGAAATCATGAGCAATTGCTGGAATGGGCCGGACAGAAGTATGTGCTGCAGTCTTTGAAAATGGGCAAAAGCTACTCCGCATCATTATGCGTGACAGGGAGGGAGATACCACTGATACGCTGGATGAATGTGGATAATCATATACAAAGCTACGAGGGAATTGGTAATTAAATCTTACATATCTATTGTCTAAACATTGGCATTACCTATAATATGGACAAATGGTACCTTAATTTACCAATGTTAAATTCGTTGGTTCAATTCCAAGGAGGTTTGTCATGATTCAGTTCCCTAAACCGGATGTCGAGCAATATTTTCAGACGTACCGTATTTCACATTTTGCCGTATCGGCAGACGAGAAACGTTTGTTCATGGACAGCAATCTGAACGGTCAGCCGAATATTTGGGCGATGGATTTGCCTGGAGGATACCCGTATCCTTTAACGTACTTGAATCAGAGCAGTCAATTTATCAAAGCAGACCCGCAGGGGCGTCATCTTCTTACCGCGTTTGATCGGGATGGAGATGAGAACTATCATCTATATGCACTCCCACCCGAGGGTGGTGTTCCACTGCCTGTGGTTCCGGCGGAACCGAATGATCGCTGTTATTTCGCTGAGTTGTCCGAGGATGGACAGCGTCTCTATTATGTTACCAGCGCGGGTAATCCGAATTATCTGAATTCACGTCGCATCGATCTGGAGACAGGGGAAGATGAACTGTTATACAGTGGAGAAGAGGTTACGAGCAGCCTGGTTGCTGTAAGTCCTGACGAGAAGAGTTATGTTATTTTAAAAATGTACTCCAATACGTATCAGACGGCGCATCTGTATCGTAACAATGAAGAAATGGTGATTCTGCCAGTCTCAGAACGTTATAGTCAGGTATCTGATCTGATTTTTGCAGATGATAATCGTCTTCTGTTCATTACCAATGATGACTCCGCATACGCCTATGTGGCTGAATACCGTATCGATACCCGTGAATTCCGCTTATTGTGCAGAATCGAAGGGGAAGATGTGGAGTTTATCCGCTGGCATCAGGCTTCCGAGACCTTATATTTCTGGACACTTACAGGGCCGGAGAATCGTATGTACGTATTGGGCAAAAATGCCGATGAGCCTCGGCGCATAGAGATGCCGCTGGATACGATAGAGCAGGTGAACGTTACAAAGGCTGGCAATGTGTATATCCTCGGACGTGGAGCGATCCAACCGCATAACATTTATCGCAAAATAGCAGGTGCTGAGTCCTGGGAGCCGCTGACTGCCAATCGGGTAACCGGACTGGACCCAAGTGATCTCGTGTACCCTGACGTTATTCAGTATAACTCCTACGACGGACTGGAGATTGAAGCTCTCTTGTTCAAAGCAAAACCAGAGCAAGCCAATGGCTACACCGTATTTTGGCCACACGGTGGGCCGCAATCTTCCGAAGCAAAGTTTTTTCGGCCGATGTTCCAGATGATGCTCGCTCAGGGCTATCATATTTTTGCACCTAACTTCCGGGGCAGTACCGGATATGGTGCGGAATTCGTCAAATTGGTTGAGCGTGATTGGGGTGAGGGTCCAAGGCTGGACTGTGTTGCCGGGATCAACTGGTTGTTTGATCAGGGAATCACCTCGCCGGAGCGGTTGTTTGTGGTAGGTGGAAGTTATGGGGGATATATGACCCTGTTATTGGCAGGTCGCCATCCGGAACTGTTTCGGGCAGCGGTCGATATTTTTGGGCCAAGTAACTTGTTCACATTCCTGGAATCCGTACCGGAAGACTGGAAACCGATGATGGATAACTGGCTGGGTGATCCGGTCCGTGACCGCGAACGTTTAACGAAGGATTCACCAATTACGTATCTCGATCAGATGGTGAACCCAATGTTGGTCATTCAGGGTGCTAATGATCCAAGGGTCGTGAAGGCCGAATCCGATCAGATCGTGGCTGCGCTCCAGTCGAAGGGAATTGATGTGGAATACATCGTTCTGGATGATGAAGGTCATGGCTTCTCCAGGAAAACAAACGAGATTCTTGTGTACCGCCGGATGCTGGAGTTTTTGCAGAAACATCAGGAGTCACCTGTCGCACAAGCTTAAGTTGAGAGATTTCATCGTTGACTTAAATATAGTGAGATGAGGAAAACCGCCAAAGATCAAGGATGATCTCTGGCGGTTTTATACGTGCGCCCGCATGTTGGGCGACATATATGGAACGATACATTCTACTAATCTAACAATGCGACAATCGAATTAATGGACTGCTGCGCCCACTGTGCAAAAGGCAGGTCGGCTGCCCAAGTCACTTGTCCTGTGGCGTTGGCTTCCCCCCACCACAAGATACGTTGATAGAGCAGATGCATGCGGAGACGTGTGCGGAAGTGTTGGCATTTCTCCTCATCTGCTGCACAGACCAGATCCCGGTAGCAGCGAAGGAACTGTGCGGCCAGTTCTGGTTGACCCTCACGAACATACCTGGTGGATATTTTGGTTAGGTCGGCTGTACCGTCTCCGAAATAGGCCGTTGTAAAATCGAACAGACCACTAATCTGCCACCCTGAAGAACGGTCGTCCAGATTTTGTATCAGAATATTCTCGACCTTGAAGTCTCCCATAACAAAACACGGAACAGCCCTGGACCGAAATGCCGGTTCAGCATTCTTGAATTGCTCGTCCACCCACTGAACATCTTCATCCGTAATCACCGAGTACTGTTCAGCATCATGTAACCAGTGACGAATGGTTCCGTACAACCAGTCCAGATAATCGCCTGCAAAGGAAACAATCTGCTGCGCTACAGGGTCATATTCCCCGGCATCAGGCACCTTCCAGCGGTGCAGTTCAGCCAAAGTATGGGCAAACATACAGGCGATCTCTTCCTGATCTTGCTGTGACAGTGAAGCCTGGAATGCTGGATCATACAGGTGATTCCCGGGCAGGCGTGGCATTATGGCATAACTCCAGCCTAGCAGATGGGTATCTTCATGTAATAAATATGGATCAGGGACAGGAATGGACGTATGTTTTGCCAGTTGTTCTACAAAGAACTTTTCTTCCTGTAACTGTCCTGCATATAAAGGATTGCCTTTCAGAATATACTCTCCACGGGAAGAGCGAATGAGCAGTGTCTGACCCATAACACCTTTATCTGTTCGTCGATAATCTTTAAGAGTTCCCAGATCAAGCTCATTCAGCGCATCCTGCAATGAAACTGCGGCCACTTCGCCAAGTTGATTGGAACCAAAATATATACGGGTTGTCATATGGCCGGACCCTCCTGGGGTTTAGTCCTCATTCTCTTCGTCAGATAGGTCATACGTATCCTCATCGACCAATCCACGGATGAAAGCTTCAAAATTCGGCGCAAGATATGTAATCTCATAATCATTTTCCTGATCCACATGAACGACACAGGGTTCACCTTCAGGACCACAGAATCGATAATCCAGCATAACAACATCATGACCAGCGGAGGGACAATCACATATCACAATCCCTAGGTCGGGGTATCCCCAATCTTCGATCATGAACCGACTTCCCAGCTCACCAGCGAGTGCGTATATTTTATCGTGTCCAATTCCCATAATGCTTGAAATGGCAATGTGATCCTCAGCCCAGGAAGTCGCTTCTTTGGTGGGAAATACAGTGAGCGCAGGGATACCGCCGTTTTGCGTATTCATCAGTTGAATATAGGAAGCGGGCAGCTTGTAACCCAATTCCTTCTCAATAGTCAAAATCTCTTCTTCATCAAAAGGTTCTGATACATGATTGTCCTGCGCATAATCACTCTGTACCCAGAACATTGCGGGATCATAAGTCCCTGAAGCGGCTCTTAGATGGTTCTGTATACCGCTCTGCTCGAATGCGGCAAGCTCCTCTTCATGACGCTGGCGATCTCGACGCATCTTGTCCGCTTCGGGACGGACCTGACGAAGGAATTCCAAGGTAGATTCATCGTGCGGCAAGAGTTCGTCCACTCTCTCAAAAGCCAGTAGTGCCTGTTCATAACTCGCTATATGACAGTATGCATAACCCAAACGGTATTGCCAGAGCGGGTCGCTTGCCCCTTGCTCCTCGACAGACAACAGATGTTGAACGGCTTCGCGGTAGCGTGCGTCATTGTTATAGGCTCTGGCGAGTTGACCAATCAGATCATAATCCCGCTCTGAGACGGGGATTCGTTCAATATGTTCAATAATGAGACTGAATTGGTCCTGCTCATGCCACAAGTTGATTTGTTCCAGCAGTTCTCTTTCCATGAATAGGCCTCACTTCCGTAGGAGGGGTATGAATCTCTTTCATTATATAATAAGTATGTGTTGGTTGGAGAATGTATAAATCAAGCTCTTCGTAGCATACTGTTTAAGTATACTTTAAGTTTAATCTATAAAGTTTAAGTTATGTTTAACTTTGTTTAAGTATGATGTTGAAAGTTAAACTTTACTATCCTATACTAGGAGTGTGAGGTGAGATGGATATGGGAATCACAAGAGTTGAGAAGAATATATTTAGTCAGAACACGGATGAGATTGCTTCTGAGTTAGTTCAGAGCTTAAGTAATTCGGATAATAGCATTTTACTGTTCAAAGTGCTGGCATTTGCAGTCAAAAATAATGCTGAATTTGTCCGTAACCTGGATGAATCTATCTTTGAAGATGCTGATATTTTTAGAGAAAAGTATGTTACGCTTCTCAAACATGCGTTAAGTCAAGCAGTGGATGTACCGACAGGAATTACAGACAGTGGTATTCCTTCTATTGAAGCTGTACGTTCTTATACTCCTAAAGAATTATCTGTATTTTTTGGAGTAAGTATTACGACGATTTTTAACTGGATTGATCAAGGCCGTTTTATGGGAATTCAAAGAGCCGGGTCCAACAAACATAATCTCATCCCAGACAATACTACATATGTGTATGGATCAGGTAAGAGAACGACGATTAAAGAGATTGTGACTATGTGGAAAAAGGAAGAGGCAGAACACCAATCTACAATAGGAGTCAGTGACCTGGATTACCACACAGGGCAAATTGCCTTATATGAAGATAAATACAAAGGGGAATTCGAACGGACACTCGGAACTAAATTGAACTTAACACCTGAAGAAGAAACCGATGCACAAGTTTGGAAACACCATTTGGGGAGGCAGCGTCTTGGCTTTAAAGATACCGAAAAGTAATTTTCGTTTTATTGAGAATGATTTTTCAGATATTATTATGGAGATTCGAGATGGTGCCCAGGGTCTTCCAAGCAGTGCTAGAACTATTCGTAAAACAATTGTCTTTAATGATTTATCGAAGATGTACTGTGTAGAGGAGATAGATCGAAACGGGGGATTCATCGAGTTATATTGGTATGATTGGTATGATGATCAAAAAGAGTTGATTATGAAATTCCATGCTCATTATCATCCTGATGAAACACCTGCTAATATCACGATGTATGACCCGTTTCATATTCATACGGCAAATGAAAGAAGATTGAATAATGAAAAATTTCAAGAATTATATACGATTCTTGAATTTATTAGATTAAGAAATATCTCTATTAAATTATAATAGTTCAACGCTGATATGATGTTTGTACATACGAATTAAACAACACTCCCTGAACTTAGGCATGATAGCCACCATTCAGGGAGTGTTGTTTTTATTTATAATCTATTCTTTATTACAAATCGTCAAATCCATTATCGTCGCCAACTTTACCGTAGTTACGGGATTTAGCTTCGAAGAAGTCTGTTTTGGTTGCATTCAATGCTTCATCGGAGAATGGTTTGATCCAAGGCATGCAGTTTACATCCACACCTTCATATGCTTTCTCCATACCCATCAGACGCAGACGTTTGTTGGCGATGTACTTGATGTAATCTTCCAACTCGTTCAGGTCAATACCACGTACGTTGCTGAGTGTGTAATGTGCCCAGTTGGTTTCAAGCTCAACAGCACGATGGATGGTTGTGTATACGTAGTCCATGTTCTCAGGTGTGTTCAGTTCAGGGAAGTCTACCAGCAACTGTTTGTACACTTCGGCGAAGAAGTAACAGTGTTGGTTTTCATCCCGCTGGATATACGAGATCATCTGGCTGGTTGCCATCATTTTCTGGTCACGGGCCAGGTTGTAGAAGAAGGCAAACGTACTATAGAAGAAGATACCTTCGAGTACCAGATCGGCGACCATAGCCTGGAAGAACGTCTGTGGAGACGGCTCGTCCCGGAATGTTTGGTAAATGTCTGCGATGAAACGGTTACGGTCAAGCAGGACTGGATCGTGTTTCCAGTATTCAAAAATTTCCTTTTGCTCCCGATCAGATACGATCGAAGACAGGACGTAGGAGTAGGATTGGTTATGAACGACTTCCTGTTGTCCGATAATGGCCGAGATCGCTTCGAGTGAAGAATCAGTAAAGTAACGTTTTACGTCACCAACAAACATCGTCTGCATGGAATCAAGTACCGCGAGCAGGGAGATGTTGATTTTAAACGTACGTTGCTCTTCCTCATCCAGTTGAGCAAACTGGGAAGCATCTTTGGACATTGGAATCTCGTCTGCAATCCAGTGGTTGAGCAGCAGTACTTTGTACAATTTGTACATATGAGGCATGCGAATGTCGTTCCAGTTCAGGATACCGGAGCATTCACCTTCAATAATACGGGTTGATTGGTTAGGGGCTTCGGTGTTGAAAATTTTCTGTACTTGCATTGTTCCGTTCACTCCTTGAATGAATTTACACTGTATAACTACGATGACAGAACAACCTTCCGATCGCTGTTATCCCCTGATTTTTTTGATTCCCTCTTTTAAAGGGGAAAATCCGGTGATAAAGGCGAAGTGTATGCTTCCGAAGTAGCTTTCTTTCAGAAAGCTTTTAGCTCCGCTTCTTCAGCTTTGTTCTGTCCTCTTCGTTATCGTGTAATCATTAATTCTTTTATATATATTAGGGTTGTATAATGTGGCATCTATATCAACATCTTACGATGCTGTGATCGTGTTTTAGGTAAAAAAGAACCAGGGCAACGCCATTTTGCAATCAAAACAGGATGCCCTGGTGGTCACCTCGAATCTAGTAAATCTTCTCTATCATGGATAAAACGTAACTTGCGTAAAAATCAAGATTATTCAATCGTTAATGCCCGGCTACGAACATAATAGGTTGATTTCATGCCGGCTCTCCAAGCGTGCAGATGCAATTCCAGGAATTCTGTTGCTTTAATATCTGGTCGAACATAGAAGTTGAAACTTTGTCCCTGATCGACGTGGCGCTGACGGGCAGCCGCCATATTAATGGAAGCATGTTGGTCCACCTGGAACGCTGTTTGGTAATAAGGGCTTGTTTTTTCGGACAGATCCGGAGCCGGATTGGCAATTTTGTAAGTTGTTTTCTCTTCATAAGATAACAGCTCATAGAGCGGATCAATACTAGCCGTTGAACCGGCAATAATGGACGTGGAACCGTTAGGTGCAATGGCGAACAACCAAGCATTACGTACACCGTTTTGTCGTACTTCGGCTTGCAGTTCTTTCCACTGTTCGGTTGTCACGAACTCGCCTACGCGCTCACCTGATGTGTACTCGCGTTGGTCGAAGTAATGACCACTTTCCCAATCGGAACCTTTGAATTTCGGATAATGTCCTTTTTCTTTGGACAGCTCCATACTGGATTTCACGAGCAGGTAGTTAATTTTTTCATACAGATTATCGTTATACGTTACAGCTTCTTCAGACTCCCAATGAATGCCTTCGAGAGCAAGCAGGTGGTGAAGTCCAAACGTTCCCAGACCGACTGCGCGATATTGGCTGTTGGTATATTGGGCTTGCAACACTTCAATGTTGTTAATGTCGATAACGTTGTCCAGCATGCGCACCTGAATTGGAACGAGACGCTCCAATACATTATGAGGTATAGCACGTGCCAGATGGATGGAGTTCAGGTTGCAGACAACAAAGTCGCCAGGCACTTTGGAAATCACGATGCGAGTTTGTCCATCCTTGGTTACGAGTTCTTCCTTTTCAATTACAGTGGCAGACTGGTTCTGCATAATTTCGGTACACAGGTTGGAGGAGTATACCATACCGTGTGCACGGTTAGGATTCGAGCGGTTAACCGTATCGCGGTAGAACATGTATGGCGTACCTGTCTCCAGTTGGGATTTCAGTACACGCTTCATGATGTCAATCGCCTGTACTGTAATCCGGGACAGCAGTGGGTGATTCACCGCTTCTTCGTATTTATCACGGAACGCACCTTCGCCAAAGGACTCATCATAGAAATCTTCCAGTCCGAGTGCACGACCATTCTCGTCCTTCCAGCCCATCACTTTCTTCGTTTCGTGCGGACAGAACAGGCTCCATTCGCCACGGGTGGATACCCGCTCCATGAACAAGTCAGGCAGACAGATGCCGTGGAATACGTCATGCGCACGCATACGCTCGTCACCGTTGTTCAGCTTCAGATCGAGGAAGGCCAGAATGTCTTTATGGAAAACGTCCAGGTACACGGCAATGGCACCTTTACGCGTACCGAGCTGGTCTACGCTGACCGCTGTATTGTTTAGTTGGCGAATCCAAGGGATTACACCGGAACTTGTATTTTGGTGACCACGGATATCCGAACCACGAGCTCTGACTTTGCCGAGGTAAACGCCGATGCCGCCACCCATTTTGCTCAGACGAGCTACATCCGTGTTGGAATCGAAGATACCTTCGAGTGAGTCGTCCACCGTATCAATGAAGCAGCTGGAGAGTTGACCGGCTACTTTTTTACCTGCATTGGACATCGTAGGAGTAGCTGCAGTCATGTACATGTTGCTCATGGCCCAGTATGCTTCCTTGACGAGATCCATACGTCTCTCGGCAGGCTCTTGGTGCATTAGGAACATGGCGATAACCATGTAACGCTCTTGCGGCAATTCCATTACTTTTCCGTCAAAATCGTGAGCGAGGTAACGTTCTGCCAGTGTGAGCAAGCCGATATAATCGAAGAGCAGATCGTTGCGGTAGTCAATGCACTCAGCAAGTTCGTCGATCTGTTCTTTGGTGTAACATTCCAGTAATTCTTCGCGGTAGATACCTTTCTTCACGAGATCTACAAGAAGAGGGTGAAATGCGCCATAAGGCTCGTCCGGGTAAGACTTGTATCTGCGGTTGGTAGCCGCTTTTTTGTAAAGGGAAGTGAGCAGGGAGCGTGCCGCTGCAAATTTCCAATTAGGCTCCTCTTTAGTTACCAATTCCAGTGCGCTCATGATAAAAGCGTTGCTGATTTCGTCTCCGGTAACTTCATCACGGCGGAGCTTGCTGTTTACCCCACGTACCAGACGTTCCTTGTCCAGCATTTCCAGTCCTTCCAGAGTACGGTCGGCATATACCGAGATGCGCATATCATCAAAGGCAAGCTGGCGGTTGTTCGGCTTGGTCACAACTTGTGGCATGAATATTCCTCGCTTTCGCATGTTAAAGAGATAAATTGGAGAAATTCTTTATATAAAGAATTGAGTGTTGTCTTACGATGAGAAAAAGGTAAAGGTTGCTTTTGGCAGACTGAAACGGCGGTGACAAGTTCATGTCTTAAATCGCTCAACTTGAGGAGCACAAAACAGCACAATTCAGAACATGCTCATATAAAAAGCATTCTCCCGCCTCGCGGCTGAAAATGCCCATGGATGCTCTGGCTTCCTTACTGTCTTAGAAGTTCTGGATATCGACAGAAAAGGGTGCTTATGTAAGCTTTGGTCTATTGCAGATGTGCCTGTAGTTTGAGGATACCGGATGCAGTCCAAACAGCCCCGTTAACCTCCATGTCAACTCTGTTTCGAGAAAGCGATTTACACCTACAGGGACGTGCCTTTGGAGGTGATTTCATCCTGTTTTTCGCGAGAATGCAGAAGGTGACTAATAGAAGCGGAGAAATCTAGTGTTACTACATTTTGTAGCTGTCAACATACTGTAACCCAACATATTGTGTTTGTAAAGTGGGCCGATACAGTAAAACGTAATTCCGAGTATACCATTTAAGCCAGGAATCCGCAAAGGAAAAGGACTGGAAGATTTGAAGATTTATCAAAAAAAATTTTTGGCCAATTTGAATGACGTCATCACGTCAGTTTGAATTGTAACGCATTCAACTGGTAGAATAAAAATAGTCAAAAATCGACTAAAATCAGCGGCAGCGGTTGTTCACGGGGCCCAGAGGAGGCGGAGCAAAATGGCAATAGCAGAAGTGACTGTAATTCCAATCGGAACGGGTACAACCAGTCTAAGCAGTTATGTGGCGGACATGCAAAAGGTATTGGAACATCAACGGGGCATTACATATCAGTTAACTTCCATGAGCACCATTATTGAGGGACCGCTTAACGAGATCTTTACAGCAATTGCGGCTCTGCATGAAGCGCCGTTTTTGTCAGGAGCTCAGCGTGTTTCCACATCCGTCAAAATTGACGACCGTCGTGATAAACCGGATGCCTCAAGTATACAGAAGTTACAATCGGTTCAGGATAAACTGACGTCACTTCAGGCAAGACCTAATTAATGGTTTAGTATAAACATCCGTATATACGGTTATTCGGTATGTTATACGTCATTAATTAAAGGTTAGATTGTGTCTGTCGGTGTAGTTAATGTGAATTTCTGGCATCTATAAACTGAAAGACAAAAAGACCAGCTTAACGTTCATTAAGCTGGTCTTTTTGTATACTCATTTAACATTTTAATTAATCTGCAACTACCAATGATGCACCAATCAACGTGGCGTTGGTGTAACCACCCCCAACATTTTCAAAAGAGAAGTTGGTAATTGGAGCACCGATCACAGTAGCGTAATCGCCGTCAAGCAGATCTCCAGTCGTTGCAGGGTACAACGCTATAATATCGTTTCCGTTCTCATCCATGACATGAACGATAGAGAAGGTTGCTCCGAGAGAGCTATCTTCTTCAACGGAAATGACTTCCCCGTTAACTTGTACGAAAGTATTGTAATAGTTGGCTACATTTTTATTCAGATGACGGGTCGTTACATTGGAGTCAACGAGCCCCTGTACCTTTTTGCTTAGTTCTGCCGTAATGGCTGGGAATACATCGTTATGTTTACCAAAGAAATCATAAGATGCCTGCTCCATAAAGGCTGTGTCTTCTGTAATGTACGGAGTTAACTCATTAAAGAAATCCGCAGCTGATGCTGTGGCAGATGAATTTCCAGTTGTTGCAGTTGGTGCTGTTTGCTCCAGAGAAGTAGTAATGCTTAGGGAATCAAGGATATCTTTGATCTCATCCTGATTATAAGTATCCTTGGCGTAGGTTAACGTCATGGTATAGAGTTCTGTATTGGTCGGAATCAGATACTGCACAAGGATAACATCTGTACCCGAGGAATGCTTATAGGCTCCTTCCAAGACACCAGCGCTATATTCTTTATAAGGCTTGTTTGTGTAGCTGGTTTTTTTATAATCGGAAATGCCGATGCTTGAACCGCTTTGTGTGTAATAATCCACTATATTATTGGCGTATTCTTCAGGATTAATTAAACCGGTTGAGCTGGCCTCAATCGTCAGATTCATATTATCTGCAAATGTGACTGATGAAGATTGGTCTGAAAAAGCAGCTTTAATGGATGGAGCATTCATTTGACTTGTATCTACGCTTTTCCAGGATTCAGGATATGCAAAAGAAAATCCTTCTCCACTATATGTAGTGTATTTCGTAGCTTTTGCTTCTGTTGAGACAGTTTCAGTTGCCTTGGATGCTTCGGACGTTTGGCTATTGGTTGTTGTGTTTGTTTCTGAATTACCACAAGCATTAAGCATTGTGGCTAAAGCCAAAATCGTAATAAGTTTCTTCATTATGTCTAATTTCTCCTAATATGCTTCCCATCGGTTGGGATTTTTTCTAAGGTCATCATTTCGTTTGGGATAATCTAGTTTAGGTGGTGAGGATAGAAACTCCTTTCTGCTTTATTAGTAAAATAATAACATAAATAAAGATTTCAGTATTCATAATTACTAAAAAGGTAATTTATCTGTATTTAACAAGTCAAAAGCTAATAATATACCGTATGGGTATCCATTTTGAGCGATAGTACATACATTTGGTTGATATAACCGTGGGATTTATTTATGACTTAAACATATTTGAACATAACATTCCGACTTAAGAACTAACCCTTTATGTAGTTGCAATTAGCGAATAGTCGATGAAAAAAACAGCCCATTTTTCGACCTGAGCCCGGTCCCATGTGTGATTGGTGCATATAGTGAACTGTACCTCAAATCAAAGGAGGGGTTTACATGAGTGGAGTAGTAGGTGGATACGGCGGCGCATGGACATCGACTGGCGCGATCTTGGTTCTCTTTATCTTGTTGGTCATCATCTCTAAAGCATTCTTGATCTAATAAACCGCTTGGACCCTAATATATTTGTAAAGGAGGGTTCTGCATGAGCAACGTAGTTGAAGGCGTAGGATACGGCGGATGGACATCGACTGGAGCAATCCTCGTTCTGTTCATTCTGCTCGTAATCATCACTAAATCTTTCTGGGTATAATATGGTGAGCTCTGCCGGGCAACCGGTGGGGTTTTTTTTCTAGAGGACAAGCATGGTGGAGAGCCAGGAAGATAAGATAGCTTGTGGTTGAACGGAAGAATTGGTGGAATTCAAGAAATGGAATGATGGCGTATGCTTCGAAAATGGGGAGGGTACCTCCTAGCTAAACGCCCATTTTGTCAAAATGAGGGCGATAGCCCGGTCCAGAGGTAGGCTGAATACATAGCTTAGGGGTGTAGGCAAATGTTAAGGAGGAATGAACAATGAGCGAAGTAAAACCGAATTCACCGAACGGACAGGGACACGTATACGGACATATGGGAGGTTATGAGCATATGCAAGGATACCAATACACAGGTCATGAAATGCATGGGTATGGATATGGATGTGGAACAATGCCAATGGGATATGGCTATGGATACGGACACCATGCCAATCAGGCTCCAATGATGCACGGTTATCAACAGGGTTGTGGAGTATCCTATGGTCATGGCGGCGGAAGCTGGGGTTCCATGGGTACGATCCTCGTACTGTTCATCTTGCTGGTCATCATCTCCAAAACGATGTTTATCTAAGGATTTGTGAGTGCAAGGGGACTTTGCTGATCGTGGATCGTTGTGATAGATGCTCTAAATAAACTCCGAAGTCTGAGTTCCATGTTGGGGCATAACGTACCTATGATTCAGAAAGGGACAGCGTAGGATTCCATCCTGCGGTGTCCCTTTTTTATTAGAAGTGAAGGAGCGTTGGGATTACTTTCTTTAACGAACTCCACAGACGCTATTCCATGCATTTTTGCCATTTCAAAAGTTTAACGAATCGTAGACGTCTTATTTCCTCAATTTGGGCATGTTTGGAGCTTATATTCATGAAGTGACATGGATTAACGTGGCTGAGATTCGTTAGATTTTACATAGCATAGAAATCCTCAATATAAGGTGTGCAGATTCGTTAGCGTCTGGTGAGCGTAAACAGTTGCTTTAGAGGCCGGCGTTATTTGCACAATTGGAAAAGTAAGAAGTAAGAAGTAAGAAGTAAGAAGTAAGAAGTAAGAAGTAAGAAGTAAGAAGTAAGGAAGGAAGTATCCAGGAGTGTAGCCAGTGGGAGAACGAAAAAGTTTTAAAAGCAGAGCCGAATTTATCTGGTTAGTCTGATAAGTGAAAGGAAGACTTTTCTCAGTGGTGGGGGCGATTGTCTGTAGATGTTACTAAATTGGATATGTAGACATGGATAAACACCCGGAACCCAATTCCGGGTGCTTTGTGTATGTTTTCAATCTTCTCAAGAATAAGTGATATCCAAAACAACAAAAGCCCTACCTCTCTTTTGTCCTTGCGGCTCCGATGACCGCGCCAGTGTGAATGGGAACATCTTGTGAAACTCTGTACTACCGGGTTATTGTGATTCAGGTTCTTCAATCTTCATAGGTTAAATGTGCTTATAGTTCGCTGCGGTCGCAGCATGAAGAAAATATTCCGGGGTTTAAAGAAGACAGAAATCATATGAGGTTGTTTAATATAACTCTTATAGTATACCACAGGTTGTAATTTTCTGCAATAAAAAGGAAAGCGCGACCAGAGCAGCATGTTTTCGGACTGTTTTTAAGTTGGGAAGTGAAAGGTTAGTTTGAAAAGATACAGAAAATTTTTCAAACTATTTCTTCATAGGGGTAATCCTCTTCAAAAGTTTCTGCGTAGGTTATAATAAGAGGGAAGAAACAGAAAGGGGCCCTCGCATGACTGAATCGATTGAGGACAGCAGGTTAATGCGGCAGATCGCGGAACGTGATGCCTCCGCACTGGAGCTTTTATATGACCGTTATGAGCGAGCGGTGTATTCTTTTGCCTACCGGATCGTTGGTGATCCTATGACGGCAGAAGAGACCGTTCAGGAACTTTTTATGCGGGTCTGGAATAATGCTGAACGTTACGATGCCTCACAGGGGAAGCTGACCACATGGATGTTTGCGATTACGCGTAACATTGCAGTGGACATGCTGAGGCGGAAATCAAAAGGGGCAGCGACTACTTCAGTTGAACACGAGACACTGGCGGCCTATGCCGATGAACATACGAACACGGAAGAAGAAGTGCAGCGTAAATGGGAAGGTACCCGGATTAAAGAGGCGTTGTCCCAATTGAACGGTGATCAGCAACAAGTTATAGAATCGATTTATTATGCGGGATTAACCCAGCAGGAAGTATCCAGCCGATTCGGGATTCCGCTGGGTACAGTAAAGAGCCGTGTCAGGCTTGCCATGCGACAGCTCCAAAAGTTGCTGGCCGATGCTGAATTGCATCCGGACGCGGGAAGGGAGGGCATACATCCATGATAGAACGACATGAGGAGTGGTCTGATCTGGCACCGATGTATGTGCTGGGCGGACTGGAAGCAGAGGAAGTGGCGGCGTTTGAAGCGCATTTGGCAACTTGCGAACCTTGCCGCCAGGAGGTAAGGGAATTGCAGGAAGTGACTGGCTTCCTGCCACTTGCGGCGGAACCTGTAGCACCGCCGCAAGGCATGCGAGCACGTGTGCTGGGCAACGTGCTCGGACATGGGCAGGAGAGCGCCGAGGCGAAGCCAGCGGCTGCTCCTGCAGAGCCTGAAGCACCCGTGGTGCTTCAGGAGGATCTTGCGCCGCAGCACAAACGTGCGGCGCAGCCCGGGCCAGGCTTGCCGCCGGTAACGGCGGTGCCTGCGGCCCGGGTGGAAGAGGCTGCCCAGGCACAGCCATGGCAGCCACAAGCGCGCGCGCGTGCGCGCAGCAGCAGCGCCTGGCGCATAGCCAGTGCCGGCCTTGCGGCCGCGGCACTGTTACTGGGCGTGTACACGGCGCAGCTGCAGAGCAAGATCGACTCGCTGACGCAGCAAGCGGCGGGCTCGTCGGCTACGCAAGAGCAACTGGTGCAGGCACAGGCGCAGAATGCACAGCTGCAAGAGCAGCTGGCATCAGCTCTGGAACCTGCACAGGGCATGCAGACTGGCGAGGCAGTGAAGCTGAATCCTGCAACGCAGGACATTGTAGCTCAGGGTCTCGCAACCATCGTTATTGACAGCAAAGGCACTCACCTGGTTGTGCAGGCTGAGAACCTGCCGAACCTGGAAGGCAACGAGGCTTTTCAGGTCTGGTTGATCAAAGGAGATACCCCTCAGAATGCGGGTACTTTCCTTAGTCGTGACGGAACGGGAGCAGTATACTACACATTGGATTCGGCCAACGACTATGATACGGTTGCCATCACGCTTGAACCGGATGCAATGGGAGATGAGCCGCGCGGTACAATGATTCTGGCTGCCAAGATTAAAGGATAAATATAGGATATATCACCAAAGGCTGCTCCGTCGTGGAGCAGCCTTTTTGTGTTTTCCAGTTCTGATGCCCATCCATTGGATTTTATTAATTTTTTTAGTCGGAGCAACCGATAAACAAATAGAAGGCAATACCCTTAATCTCCCTGTGTCTCAAGGGAGAACTGGTTGCACATAGAGAGTGAGGGGTTCAGTTGGAAGCATACCGTTCATTTATCTTTCGCCTGATACGCAATTATCTGATCGGTTCACTGGCAGCTGTTTTTGTTGTCGGTACAGTAGTTATGGTATCTACTCTGCAAATACCCAATATTCAATTTGTTCGACTCATCTTCATTGTACTGATTTCACTCTTGTTCATGCTGGTTGCAGAATTAATTACGCTGTGGGTACAGCTTGGCCCCATAAGACAATTTTTCAATTCCGAGCACCACGAGAGAGACGAATTGAACCACATGTATGAGAAAATTCATCGTTTCCCGGGACAGACCATATATCGGATCATGGGTCCGCACATGCTTGGCTTCTCACTTCCGGCAGCCGGATTAACAATATGGATGATATCCACAGGGTGGCTTGAATTTCCTTACTTCTATACTGTCGTGGCCGCTGCGTGTGCCTTTCTGATTGCCATCATGCATGCGCTGATTGAGTATTACCTAACGGTGCGGGCGATTAGACCCCTGTTACTTGAGATTCGACATCGAGGCAAAGTCCAATACGGGATGGAACCTTCACTGGGAGGGCGCATCCTGGTATCGATCCAGCGTAAATTTCAGCTAAGTACGGCACTGATTGGCTTATTTCCTCTATTTCTATTTTTCCTGGCTACATATATCCGACTTCAGTATATGGACAGTGAATTTGCGAAAGAGTACATACTGTGGGGAATTCTCATCGTTGTTCTGGGCGCGGGGTTTGCGCTGGTGGGAAGCTGGCTGTTGATTCGTGATGTTCGTGATCCAGTTGCTGAACTGACGCATGAGATGAACCGAATTCAGGGGGGAGATCTTGGCAGACGAGCTCCGGATCTATATGCGGATGAGTTTTCGGCACTGATCTCCGGCTTTAATATGATGATTAATCGGCTGGAGATGAGACAGGAACGCAATCGACAGCTGTTGCAAAGTTATTTTTCTACACTGGCTGCTGCTTTGGACGCCCGAGATAAGTACACAGCAGGGCATTCCATGCGTGTGGCAGAGTATTCGCTGATGATTGGCAAGTTGAGCGGAATGAATGAGGAACAGGCGGATTTATTGTACAAATCAGCCCTGCTTCATGATATCGGGAAAATCGGCATACCTGATGAGGTACTGCTGAAGGATGGAAAACTAAGCGATGAGGAATTCGCGATTATTCGTACACATCCCGTGCAGGGAGAGAGCATTCTGCTCCAGATAGAACCCATTGATGCCATGGCCGACTTTCTGCCTGGTGTACGATCTCACCATGAGAGATATGATGGCAAAGGATACCCGGATGGTATGGCTGGTGATGATATTCCCCTCTTTGGCCGCATCATTGCGGTAGCGGATGCCTTTGATGCCATGACGTCTGATCGACCCTATCGGAATGGGATGAGTCACGAGAAAGCGCTAACGATTTTGGAAGAAGGAAAAGGGACCCAATGGGACCCCTATTTTGCAGGTTTGTTTATTGATGAATGGAGACGACAACAGCATCTTCAGAAACCATCGAAGTGAGGGATCAGCTGATTCCCTCTGTCCACTTCGATTCTTTTCTGCGTCTCCGGTGTAGAGCGAGGCCAGTTATGATGGTGAGAACACATTCGCCGAGTATGACTGCACCCAAGGCGTCATAGATCACATGTTGTTTGATCATTAGCGTGGATACTATAATGGTTGCTGCCCCGGCGGCCACCAAAATCTTGATGGGTTTGCGGATGCTTGGAACCGAGAGAACGGCACGCATAACCAGATAAGAGTGAAGAGAATGAATACTTGGAAAACAATTATAAGGACGATCCTGGCTATAGAGCCATCCGAGAACAGATGCTCCCAGGCCTGTACCCGTCAGTTCCGGGCGCGGTACCATGGTCTGAAAGTTGAAGTAGATCAGATAACATATCCAGACACAGATATTCATGGATAACAAGACGCGGTAATACGTCAGGCGATCCTTGGCACACAGGTAAGCGAGCACACCGAATACAAACGGGTACCAGCCTAAATATGGAATGGACATGCCAGGCACGTAGGGAATGATCCGGTCGAGCGGCGAATCAAGCACTACGAACCCGCGTTCTGGACTATTAAGAATATCATAGAAGAGCCCCATGACAGCCAAAGACAGCATTAAACTCAATGACAGCCAATAGGATTTGCTTTTTAACAATTGCACAACACCTTACTCCTTTCATTCATGCTCCCTAGGAGCATGACCCCAGCAAATAACTAATTCAAATTTAAACAACAATATATTCTACTACGACCAGCGCACAAATTGAATCCTGATTTGTGTATTTTTGTGTATTTTTTTGACGAAGAAGGAATGCCGAAGCTTCAATGGGCATGATATGATAGAGACACATACCGACGAAGGCACTTTGGCCAGTAAAGTCGGTTCAACAGGAGTGAGTGAATGCAATTTTCAAAAATGTTCGTATTGAATATGGGGATGCTTATTACCATTGCATATCTTGCTAGTGTGTTCTATAAATATGTCGTAATACGTACCTCTTCCCGAGTGAAGCAGGTTAGTTCCGTGCTTGTCCTTATATTTGCAGGCTGGATCAGTACGGTTTTTGGGTTTCAACTCACCGATGAAGTGGTCTTTGATCTTCGATATGTTCCTTTAATTGTGGCCGTTCTAACGTATAGACAACCCTATAGCGTAATTATCGTGGGTATTGGAATTGGGCTGTCGAGGCTGACTTTTGGCATCACGGATGCTACATTGGCGGCAGTACTTAACATGTCTATTTTGGGCGTGATATGTGCAGGTCTGAATATATGGATGAGACGCAGCAACTACAGGCTGATTATTAAAGGAATCCTTGTTACAGTTATCGTCAATGTGGTCAATAGTGTAAACATTGCTATCGTTGGTGTGATCCCGGCTACATACTTCTTTTCACATATTATGCCTTATACACTCCCTACAGGTATTTTGCTGAGCCTTATTTTTGCATTTATTTTACGTGATTTTCAGAATGAACAGAATCGAATTTTGTTGATCCAGAGTACAAACCGGCTTTTATCTGTGCAAAAGGAAGAGTTACAGAAAGCCCAGATTGTACTGGAGGATCGAGCGAAACAATTGATGATTGCCTCACAGTACAAATCCGAATTTCTCGCCAATATGTCCCATGAACTGCGTACACCACTGAACAGTGTCATTAACTTTGCCCAGATGATCAGCGAGAATGCCGACACGATGGATCAGGAGGATATTATACGTTTTGCCAATATGATCGACCACTCCGGGCAGGAACTGCTTACGCTCATTAACGATATTCTGGATCTTTCCAAAGTAGAAGCGGGGCGGCTGGATATTGTACTCGAGGATATCAGTGTCGCACAACTTACAGAAGATGCCATGAGCCACTTTCAGCTTGTTGCCGAGAAAAAAGGTATTCAGTTGGTTCTGAACAAAAAAACGGGACTGCCCGAGACGCTCTGGTCTGATCCCCAGCGGGTTCAACAGATTTTGCGGAATCTGATGTCCAATGCCATCAAGTTCACTCACCGGGGGAAGGTCACGCTGATCGTAAGCACCAAGCAGATTAAGAATGCAGGCATTCAGAATCGATGGCTTATTTTCTCCGTCCAGGATACAGGTATTGGCATTTCTGAGGACAAGCATCATTCCATATTTGAAGCATTTCAGCAGGCTGACGGGTCGATTAGTCGAAAATTTGGCGGTACCGGACTAGGCCTGTCAATCAGTCGGGATTTAGCGAGATTACTGGGGGGATCGATTGAACTTGAGAGCGCTGAAGGTAAAGGAAGCACCTTCCATCTCTATCTCCCGTTGGACCGTGAAAAAATGAGTTGACAACCTTCGCGCCGTGAGTAGAATTTGGGATGACAACTAGCATCGACCGGCTTTTGAGACCCGGTCTAAGGAGTGTATCCCCATACAGAAGACGGTCAACGTTAACCCTCCCCCGTTAGCAAGCAAACCACGGCGCAAGGGTTCGACACAACGCACGAATTTATCGATTGCAACATGGGAGGGTGTACCGGCAATTATTTTACAGACCTTGCTGGGAGGCCCATTTTTAACCGGATTTCTGCTGTACCTTGGGGCCGGGTCGAGACATATCGGCTTTGTGCTCGCGATTACGACGTTTGTAAACATTGCCCAGATCGGAGCAGCTTACTGGATGCAGCGTATTCGCAGCCGTAAACGTATGCTGCTGTTATTTGTGGGCACACATCGCATCTTGTGGAGTGCAACGGGACTGATCCCGTTTATATTCCCCAAAGAGTGGTGGGTAAGTGTATATATTGGCGTGTATACGGTTGCTTTTATATCAAATACCATCGGCGGTATGATCTGGACTTCACTGATTGGCGATATCGTACCTGCTAAGGTGAGAGGGCGTTATTTTGGAATTCGAAATACGATTCTGAATGCTCTTGGAAGCGTATGCTTATTCGCAGGCGGTATTGTTTTGGACCGTTACCCGGGAGAAATGGGCTTTCTGATCCTGTTTATTCCGGTTTGGATCTGTGCCATTGCCAATACAGTCATCTATTTCTTCTATCCGGACGTTCCCTTCGAACGTTCTACCGAAAAGGTTTTCTGGCGCATGTTCATCAAGCCGTTCCAGGATCGTTCTTTCCTGAAAGCAACGCTGTTCCTGGCTTCATGGTTATTGATCCAGACCTTGATTGTTCCGCTTTATTCCTATGTTATGCTCGATTTATTGAACATCAATTATCAGACGGTATCCCTGATCACGGTAGTCCAGACGCTGGTTATGATGGCCGGTTTCTATGTTTGGGGTAATCTGAATGCCAGATTCAGTAACAAAACCCTCCTATTTTGGACATTGCCAGTCATTGCACTCTCCTGTTTGTCATGGGGTTTAATGTCGTTCATGCCCGTATTGATCGCACTATTTCTATCTCATATTTTCCTTGGGATCGGGGTAGGTGGATTCAACCAGCTGGCATTTAACTTTACGATTGGAGACACACCCAAAAGTGAAAGACCGATGTTTGTCGCGGTGTATTCGGCTCTGACCGGAGTCACTTCGTTTCTTGGGCCGTTGTTGGGAGGCTGGTTGTATGAAAAGATGGAAACCTGGTCTGATGCGCTGGCCTGGATCTCAGCCTATGGATTTCAGATGGGGGTTGGTGTCGTGATGCTGATTCTGACATTTACCCTTGGACGTCGTGTACTGTTAAAATAGATATTGAATATTTACACGGGCACTTCGATGACAGAACAACCTTGTAAATGATTAGGTTGATCATATGTATCTGGTATGACTTCAAAAAAGATGGCGAAGTGGAGGGATGTAATTGAATCGTCTCGAACGGAAAGCCATGGTGATTGGAGCCACGGGGCTTGTAGGCGAATTACTGGTTCATAATCTGCTGGAGCACCCAGCATACAGCTTGGTTCGCGTTCTGGTTAGACGTCCGCTTGAGCTGCAACATCCCAAACTGGAACAGCATGTGGTGGATTGGGAACAGCTGGAGAGCCAAGATCACTTATTCGATGGAATCGATGACCTGTACTGTTGTTTGGGGACAACGATCAAAAAAGCAGGCAGTCAGGACAATTTCCGTCAGGTGGATTATCAGTACCCGGTTCGTGCAGCTACGATTGCGAAGCAACATGGTGTAGTACAGATGCTGGTGATCTCCTCCATGGGAGCGAGTGCAGGTTCCCGGGTCTTTTACAGTCGGACCAAAGGGGAAATGGAGGATGCATTGTCCGATATCGGTTTTCCGTCATTGCATATCTTCCGCCCTTCCTTAATTCTGGGAGATCGAAACGAGAAGCGGTTTGGTGAGCAGATGGCTGCCTATGCCATGAAATTTCTGGATCGCTGGATGAAAGGCAGAGCGGACAAATACCGGGCGGTCCACGCCGCAACCATTGCACAGGCCATGACCAATATTGCGCTGGTGCAAACCAAGGGAAACCATGTGTATTCAAATGAAGTCATTCATGTCCTTGGTGTGGACGGGGGCTAAGAAACCTTTGAACGAGCTATTTGCTTCATGTGGTTAGTTAGGAGCGTTTCTCGCTTGAGGTAGATCGTGGTATAATAGGCAACAAAAATGAGTTCGAACCCTGACTCCATGCGGCAGCAGGATAACGAACACGAAGGAGAACTCGTCCATGAAAAAACCAATCTCTACCGATCAGGCGCCAGGCGCCATTGGTCCATACAGTCAAGCCGTTGAAGCAGGCGATTTCATCTACACTTCCGGACAGCTTGGTCTGAATCCTCAAACGGGAGAGTTCGGCGCAGATGTACAGGAGCAGACACGTCTGTCCTTGAGCAATGTGAAGGCTATTCTTGAAGCAGCAGGTACAAGTATGGATAAAATCGTGAAAACGACGGTGTTCCTGAAAGACATGAATGACTTCGTTCCTGTGAATGAAGTGTATAGCACGTTCTTCGAACAGCCTTATCCTGCACGCAGTGCAGTGGAAGTTGCTCGTTTGCCAAAAGATGCACTGGTGGAGATTGAAGTTATTGCCCTTAAATAGGACAACCTTCATTCGCTCGGGTATACATAAAAAGCCGATTTCAGGTCGAATGACCAGAATCGGCTTTTTGCTTTATGTTTTTTCGTTACATTTAAGCGGTATATAGAAGGGGGAATCTCAATCGCGATCCTGATTACGGGCGAAGAACAACCATACCGCGTAGATGGCCAGTACGATCGCAATGATGATTGCCGTATAATATACGGAAGTGACATCCTTTTGTTTAAGTGCAATGGCGATATACGCCCATGTGAATACAAGAGGGTATATGCTATCGCGATAACGGAAGCTAACGAGTACAGCCAGCACCATACCCACAATCAGCATAATGATCGTCCAGGTCGGTTCGCTGATACCAAAACCATCCCAGCCAATTTTATATAACAGCACCGCTGCATTGACAATCGTTGCCACGCTAATCCATCCAAGATAGATGCTGAATGGCAGCTTCACAAGCCAGATCTCAGCAGTGGTTGGAACCGTAACGGTACGTGTTTTTACATACAGCATGATCAGGCACAACAGAAGCAGTACAATAATCAGTAAAGCGAGACCGGTCTGCAAGTTTTGAAAAGCAAAAATCCAGGCTACGTTGAAAGCGCAGCTTGCCAGGAACCAATACCCGAGACGGGTAATCGAATCCCTTTTCCAAGAAGCGGGCACGAACTGATAGATCACAAACCCTGCCAACAGCAAGTAGATCAGACCCCATATAGAGAAGGCATAGCCAGAAGGTGTGAGCAGCACAGGGTACATATCCGATACTTCTTTATTGGTCTTGCCTCCGATTGGCAGAGCGTTGGAGAGGTAGTTCACGATAATTACAGCGATAAAACCAATGGCGTTTAACCACTTGTACGGATTGTTACGTGACATTGTGTTTCCTCCTTGGTTTAACGAATGAATGAACCACGGGTCAGTCTACAATGAATATACCCAGTTCTTGCACATTCTAATAACAGCCGCAAAAAATTCACAAGTTGATCCTTCAGATCCTTGTGCTCTGCCGCTTATGTTGGAACGGCACTCTGTCCCAATGTACGCGAAACGAAGCAGAAATATGTCCATGCCCACGATGTCCCACTAGAAGAGGAGGAAGAGAAATGATCACAAGAGAAACGATGGAGCAACAGCAAACCTGGTTCTATGTAGTTGCACTGTTCGTAGGAGCAGTGATAGGGCTGAGTAATCCGGTATGGGGGAATGTTTTACACTACACCGTGTCCCCGGTTCTTGCCGTTCTGTTATACAGCATGTTTGTACAGATTCCCTTTTTACAGTTAAAAGAGTCTTGGTCCAACCTTCGATTTATGGGTGCGCTACTGGTGGCTAATTTTATCGTTGTACCTGTAGTTGTATGGTTGCTCACACTTGTCTTTCCGCAATCACCAGGTGTTCTGATCGGAGTCTATCTGGTACTGTTAACACCCTGTATTGATTACGTCATTGTGTTCACACAACTCGGCAGGGGTGATGAGAAACTGATGCTCGCCGCAACACCTTTTTTATTTGTTATACAAATGATATTGTTGCCGTTTTATTTATGGCTATTGATGGGTACCGAGGTGGCGCAGATCATGCAGTTAGGGCCGTTTGTAGAGGCTTTTCTGTTCCTGATCGTTATTCCACTGCTGCTCGCTGTTGTTACACAAGTTTTCTCCAGAGGTAAAGTAAGCGGGGAGCGGGTCATGAATGGGACGGCATGGCTGCCGGTTCCGATGATGGCACTTGCGCTGATCGTGGTTGTCGCTTCCCAGATTGGCAAAGTCTACAATGATATAGCGATTATCGTGAACGTGATCCCGATCTACGTTTCTTTTCTGATCATTATGCCTTGGATATCTCGGATCATTGCCAATGGGTTTCGATTGAATCCAGGTGCAGGGCGGGCGTTGATTTTCAGTTCAGCCACACGGAATTCGCTGGTTGTTCTGCCGCTGGCACTGGCACTTCCTCCAGAATGGGCAACCATAGCTGCGGCAGTCATTGTTACACAGACGATGGTGGAGCTTGCAGGGGAATTAATCTACATTCGAATTGTACCTGCGGTGATTTTGCGGGATCGGTGAGCGGACTAGGACGTATCTATGTTATGATATATTACAATTAATAAAACCATTTTTGGTAAATAAAAGGGGGAGATGAGAGTTCTTACTTATCGGAAGATCATGTTCTACCTGGATATTGCACTGGTACCATTCATCGTAGTCTTTTTTCCCATAGCAGCTCATACAACGGGAAATAAAGTTTATTATCTCTACTTGGGTATAGCTGTAGCCGCAATCTTTCGGATCGTATCCTATCTTAGAAAAGAAAGAGTCAACAAATCGTCATGATATAGGCTATTTTCTGTAAAAGTAAAATTAAAAAGAGTACTTCCGATGGGTCATGTCGGGAGTACTCTTTTTGATTCGGATCAAATACTCGTTACGTACCCGCCTGCAATAATGTTTTACGATATTCTGCTGGCGTGATGCCTTCCATCTTTTTGAACACTTTGCTGAAATACTTTTCGTCCTGGAATCCAACCATCTCCGAGATTTTGACGACTCGAAGGGAAGGATTTTGCAGTAACAGCTTGGCGTTGTTGATCCGCAGTTTGCCCAGATATTCCGACCAGTTCAGACCAAATTGCTGTTTGAATTTACGGGAGATATACTCCCGGCTCAGATAGAAACGAGCGGCAATCTGCTGTAAGGACAGGTCCTCCTGATAATGGGCGTCCATATAACGTGCAATCTCACTCATGGGATCAGGATTGGCATGGTGATGAGCGGTGAGCGCCTTACCGGCCGCAAGCAGTCGTTGTTCCAATGATGAACGAAGCAGGGGGAAGGATAACAGTCCTTCAGCGTCCAAAGGTAACTCGGCAAAGGGAATAGACTGTTCCTCCGTCACTTCTTCCTCATGGAATGACGAACCTGCCGTATCATCAAGCCAACGGCTCAGCATCCATTCCAGCTCATCGATCCATTGCTGGATCTGCTCAGCACTGACAACCGCAAGATCAGTAATCGGGTCAAGCCACTCGGCGACCGCAGCAGCTACACTGGAAGCCCGGCAACTCATGGCTGCCATACGCAGGGGTTCTTCATGGGCGGTTAAACGCCTGATTTTATTCCCATTTGATGATTCCACCGAGGCATGGATTCGCTGTTTAATTTGCACAGCATTACGTCGCCACAACCTTGAACTTGCTTCCAGATAGGCCGCTGATATTCCACCAGGGTAGGACTCACAGGTGGAGATGCCAAAATGAAGCCGGCGCTGAATCGTCTGCTCCAATCCATGATTGACCTTGTCCAGAATATGTTCCAATGAAGTGGATGGACCCCAATGCAGCAGAACAATCTCGTCCGGTTGATCCAACTGGCGAAACATTACGCCTTCCTCTGGTGTGGATAACATCTCGGCACAGATATTGAGTACCGAGAACACAAGCAGGTCCGGTTGACTGCGGTATTTTGCCAGACAATCTGCATCCAGATGGGACAGGCTGGTGACAGCGACACTACAGACAGGGATTAGACAGGGGAGATTTAACTCATCCTGCAATCGCTGCATGTGTGAAGGGCTGCTGCCTCTTCCGACGGCAAGTTCGGTGAGCAGACGATCCTGGTAGTGGGGGCGCATTCGATTAACAACAATGGATTGCCTGGTGGATTGTATCCGAATGGCGTCTTCCTCTTCCCAAGCTGTAACGGCCTTTAATAGAGATGCATTCAGCTCATCTGCTTCCACAGGTTTCAGGAGGTAGTCCATGCCACCATGTCTGATTGCATGCCTCACAAGTTCAAAATCATCATATCCGCTGATAACCAGCACCTTGCTGTGTGGGGCATGAGCCGATATCCATTCAAGCAATGCCATACCGTCCTTGCCCGGCATCCGCATGTCACTGAGTATGATTTGAGGTTGATGTGCCGTGATGGCGGCGATGGCTTCATCCCCGTCTGCTGCTTCAAGTAATGTATCAATGCCAAACTCTTCCCAATGACCAAGCAACCTTATGGCATCGCGGACATGTTTTTCATCATCTACAAGCAGTGCCTTCATGTTGTTCACTCTCCCGCGTATAGTTTAACCGTGATCTTCACACCATTGGGTTCCCGATTGTTGATCTCAAGCCTGGCTGAGTGACCGGGATGTGAGTTCAATTGAAGTCGGCGTATTACATTTCGTAGACCGATGGATTCAGACTCGTCGGATTCTTGTGTGGATAACCCGGTTGTTGTATGACTTTGATGTAGCCATCCGCAGATCTCCAGTAATTTTTCTTCAGGTATGGAGGGACCGTTATTATTCAGTTCGATTTCAATCCAATGATCGTTGATCCGGCGGCTGGATAGGGATATTTGACCTTTGCCAGGCTGAATATCTGCTCCATGTTTGAAATAGTTCTCAATTAAAGGTTGTAACGTCATTCTTGGCATTTCGACAGACAGGGTATCTTCGGCAAAATCCAAATCCACCTCAAGGCGGTCACCAAACCGCTCCTGCTGCAGTTCCAGATATAATCGGGCATGCTCCGCCTCTTCGCGTAAGGTCACGCAGGTCTGATCCCGCATGCTGTAGCGCAGCATTTTGGACAGGCTAGAGAGTAGTGTATACGCCCGTTGTCCTTGCTGTTGAAGGGCAAGTGTACCGATCGATTGCAGTGTATTATACAGAAAATGCGGATGAATCTGCGCTTGCAATGCTTTGAGTTGATTCGTTTTATTGGCGATTTCGAGTCGATATTCCCGCAAAATAAGATTGTTTACCGTATCCATCATATCTCGGAAATGACGAGCGAGTACCCCGAATTCATCTCGGCTGGATAGATGGATATCCACATGCAGACGCCCGGCTTGAATCTGGTTCATATACCGCATGAGTTGCTTGAGCGGACCGGTGATTCGTATGGAGATGAACAAGGTTGCAACAATGACCAATACAAGTGCCGCAATGGCAATCATCGCGTTATTCCACGTAAGTGTGGTGGCTCTGGCATATAACGTCTCATTTGGGATCTGTTTGACGATGGTCCAGTCGGCGTACGTGCTGCCAAGCTGCTGGTATACATACATGGAACGATCCTGTTCAAAATGTCCTGCGACATTCTGGGCTGTACCAGCGCCAGTTCGCGCGATATTCAGTTCACTGGCCGTTTCCTCTCGCAGTGCATCCGTATGATTGGCCTCGGAACGTCCTTGGTAAATGATCTGATTCTGACCATCCACAACATAGATCTGTTCCTTAGCCGGATCATACAACCTGCCGGTTATCGCTGCAATGGTATTCATATTCAGATCAATGGCGAGTACACCCAGACGCTCGGTGGACGGAATATCCTTGATCACCCGATGCAGGGTAATGACTGTTCTTGCAGGGTCATCGGGGGAGGCGGCCTTGAATCCGTACGTGTGACTCATGTGGGCCGATTCCACCCAAATATCAGGGCTGTCACCGCCTGTTTTTCCATGAAGCGAGCCGGAATAGGCCTGTTTTCGTTCCTCCCGCTTCGGAAAGGGATTTGTAATTAAGGTGGATTGATTAGCGGCAAAAGAGTGCAAATACAGCTGGAATACATCCGGCACAGCCGCGCGTATTGTCTGCAAAGTGGTGTACACCTCGGCAACCGCACGATAATCCCCAGGAATTTTTGCCAAGTTACGCAGAAAGTTCGGGTCGTTATACACAGCGAGCGACGCTCTGGCCACGTTATCCACATAGTTATTGAGATTGGTGGACGCTTGGTAGATCAGGCGTTTGTTTTCTTCCACAGCTTGTTCCCGCAGGGCTGTCTTGGTCTGGATAAACGTCATGCTGATCGATGCGAGCAGTGGAAGTGTGGTAGCAATGAGCATAAAGGCAATCAATTTGGTGCGTATACTGTAGTATTTGGACATCGGAACACCCCTTCTGGTTGCAGGTTAAGAGAGGACAATATTTTACCCCCAACTGTTCACAAGGGTCGGTGTTTCCCTCGGCGATAATGGGGTTTAATAGAAAAAGAGACCAATTTCATCCATCTATAGAAGGGGAGAACGATATGAAGCATCGCAAATCTTCACAGCTGTTACAGCAGCTTGTGTTCGTGGGTCCCTCCATCGTGTTTTTTATTCTCATCATCGTGGTCCCTTTCCTGCTTGGCATGGTATATTCCTTCACGGATTGGAACGGGGTATCCGAGAACATTAATTGGGTAGGGTTTGATAACTTCGTGCATGTGTTTGCGAATGATCCCAAGTTCCAAACGGCGTTTTGGTTTACGGTGCGCTTCACCGTGGTTGGTGTTGTACTGACCAATGTGATTGGCTTTTTCCTGGCGTATTTCCTGACCAAACCGCTCAAGACGAGAAACATTCTGCGTACGATCTTTTTTATGCCTAACGTGATCGGTGGGTTGTTGCTCGGCTTTATCTGGCAGTTCATATTTGTGAAAGGGTTTTCAGCAGTAGGCGATGTAACCGGCTGGTCCTTCTTCAACCTTCCTTGGCTGGGAGACGAACCAACCGCCTTCTGGGGAATCGTGATTGTGTTTGTATGGCAGACCGCAGGATATCTGATGGTTATCTACATCTCATCTCTGACAAATGTATCCCCTGATCTGCTGGAAGCTGCCGAGATTGATGGCGCAAGTCGCTGGCAGGTACTGCGGAGCATCATTCTTCCGCTCATTATGCCAGGTGTAACGATCTGTCTGTTCCTAGCGATCTCCTGGTCGTTCAAAATGTTCGATCTCAATCTGTCACTGACCAAAGGTGGACCGTTCGGATCAACAGAGTCGGTTGCACTTAATATTTACAATGAAGCCTTTGTGAATAACAGATATGGCATCGGAACCGCCAAAGCGCTCGTGTTCTTCGTAATCGTTGCCATCATCACCATGATTCAGGTACGTCTGACGAAGAGCAAGGAGGTAGAAGCCTAATGGAGACGACGAAAAATTACCGCTTCAGTACCATTGTAACCGAGATTGTCATGGTACTCCTTGGACTTTTATTCCTGGTTCCGTTTTACTTCCTGTTCGTGAATTCGGTCAAAACCTTCGGTGATCTACTCACCAATTCGGCTGCATGGCCGGAAGTATTTCAGTGGGGCAATTATGCTAACGCTTGGGAGAAAATTAACTTCCCGTCCGCGCTGATGAACTCGCTTATCGTTACTGTGGTCAGCAATCTGTTGCTTGTGCTGATCAGTTCCATGGCCGCGTACCGAATGGTCCGCAGCGATACCCGGTTCAACCGTATTTTGTTCGGCATGTTCATTGCCGCGATGGTGATTCCGTTCCAGTCTATCATGATTCCACTTGTTACTGTAACCAGTAATCTGGGATTGATCGACAGCCTTGGCGGCCTCATTATCTGTTATCTCGGTTTCGGGGCACCGATGTCTGTCTTCCTGTTCCACGGATTCGTAAAATCCGTCCCACTGGAGATTGAGGAAGCGGCTAGGGTAGATGGAAGCTCTGCCTACGGAGTATTCTTCCGGATCGTATTTCCACTCATGAAACCGATGTATGTAACCGTCATCATTCTGAACACACTCTGGATCTGGAATGATTATCTACTACCATCCCTGATCCTGCAAAGCTCCAACCTGCGTACAATCCCGATTGCGACCTTTGCGCTCTTCGGTCAGTACACGAAGCAATGGGATCTGGCTTTGCCAGCACTTGTACTTGGCATTATGCCGATCATTATTTTCTTCCTGTTGATGCAGAAGTATATCATTCAGGGGATTACCGCTGGATCAGTTAAAGGGTGAGGGTGCGAGTGCAGGGTCGCTGTGGCGGAGTGCGAGTACAGGTCGCTGGCGGGATCAAGTTGCGCTTTCGGTCGCTGTTGCTCCTCGGTGGCCTGAATGTATTAGGGCAAGGAAGCCACCGAGTATCAAAGGCGAACGCTCCGCTCCTACATCGCATCCTGATCCCTTTGCTCCCACCTCGCATGGAGGTGTGCAAAGGGAGTCATGCCCGCATAGCTTGGGCATGACTCCTAGGGAAGGGAAAGCATCGATAAAGAGAAAAGAGCAATAAAGGGAAAAGACCAAGAAAGAAGCTTGTATAGCCAGGAACTTCTTCTACAGAGTGAGGGTATGCTCCTTTTTCAAAGCGCTAACGAATCCACCGCATCTTAATAGGTGGATAATCAAGGAATACAAATTGTAACGAATCTCTGAAACGTTATTCGGTTACAAAACAGCGTCAGAGGCTTAAAATTCGACCAAATCGACGAAATAACGTCGCTGTGATTCGTTATAATGGGAACCTGTGCAAATAGGTGCGAATAACGTGCGCTCGGTTCGTTAGAATGAAAACATGCTTCAAGGGAAGGTTATTCTGTCATCGGAGTGCCAGTGTAAATATTCATTAGTGGAACGGTTATACTGAAACTACTATAGGGAGAGTGTATGTATGAAAAGAATGACAAAGTTGACGTTGCTTATGCTGATTGCTTTTTCGGTAATGCTCGCGGGTTGTGGCAATGGGGACAAGAGTGGCAGTCCGGTCAACACGGATGCTCAAGGTGGTGGCGAGGCTGCTGCTGGAGATAAAACCATTAAGATCTTCCAATTCAAAGTCGAAATCGCGGAAGCGCTCAATCGTCTCAAAGCGGAATATGAATCCTCCCATCCAGGTGTCAAACTGGACATTCAAACCGTGGGTGGCGGTAGTGACTACGGTGCTGCATTAAAAGCCAAGTTTGCCGCTGGCGAACAACCGGACATTTTCAACGTAGGTGGTTATCGTGAATTGGATACATGGCTTGAATATCTGGAAGATCTGTCTGGAGAATCATGGGCCAAGGATGCACTCGAAGTAGCCAAAGAGCCAATGACCAAAGACGGCAAGCTCTATGGACAGCCGCTCGCGCTGGAGGGTTATGGTTTCATTTATAACAAAGACCTCTTCCAAAAAGCAGGTATTACCGAAATTCCAACGACGCTGGAACAATTGGATCAAGCGGCACAGAAACTTCAAGCCGCAGGCATTACCCCATTCTCTAACGGGTATCAGGAGTGGTGGGTGCTGGGCAATCATAACGTAAACGTCGCATTTGCAAATCAGGCAGATCCGGTGAAATTCATCCAAGGGCTCAACGAAAGTACGGAGAAGATTCCTGGCAACCAAGTGTTCGCCGACTGGATCAACTTGCTCGACTTAACGCTGAAATACAGCAACAAAAACCCGCTGACAACCGACTACAATACGCAAGTTACGTTGTTTGCGAGTGGAGAAGCGGCGATGATGCAACAAGGGAACTGGACTCAAGTACAGATCGATGGAATCGATCCAGATCTGAATCTGGGTATCCTCCCAATGCCAATTAACAATGAACCCAATGACAAATTGTTTGTCGGCGTGCCGAACTATTGGGTCGTGAACAAGAATTCCCAAGTGAAACCGGAAGCAAAAGAGTTTTTGGAATGGCTCGTAACATCGGATATCGGGAAACAATACATGACAAAAGAATTCAAGTTCATTCCGGCGTTCAGTTCCATCACGGCATCCGAAGAGGATCTGGGTGACCTCGCCACAGAGATCATGAAGTATAGCCAGGAAAATAAAACACTCAGCTGGAACTTCAACCGTTTCCCTGAAGGGGTTCCACAAGAGTATGGCAGCACAATTCAGGCTTACGTTGCAGGCAAATCGGATAAAGCCGGATTGCTCGACGCATTGCAACAGAACTGGGATAGTCTGAAAAAATAATCCGGATCATGGACGGTATCCACAGGTTACCGAAAACTGTTCAGAAATCTTCGGATAGAAAAGTTAGTCTATCGAATATATAAGTCAATTGAAACAGGTTAGCCAGAAATCTTATTCTGGTTGGCCTGTTTTTGTTTTTCCGAGAAGCCAATAACGCTCTCTGAAAAGTTCAAAGTCACCTAGATTCCTGAAATGTGGATAACCCAAAAGCAGTTTAACGATCTAATGACGTATTTAACACAGAGTTAATACTATATGTGGATATCCTGTGTGTATAACACTCTAAATGTGGACAAGTATGGAGTTGTTGGAGTGGGAGGTCCTCTTTTGTTAACAGAAATACTTGTTTTCAACTGATTAGTACTGTATAGTTCTAAATATGACAAATCTAAAAATGAACACGGGAGCCGCCAAATCCAAAAGTACCAATCCGGTGAACCGGACCAAGGCAGTTGAAGTGGCGGCACAATTATTTCTGCGTCAGGGGTACAGCTACGTCAGCATGGATGAAGTCGTGCGAGTGAGTGGGGTATCCAAGTCGAATATTTATTATCATTTTAAAAACAAGGAGGAGCTGCTCCAGGCCGTGGTACAATACTGGATTGCCCAGTATGAGTCGGAGCTGTACCTGCTGCTCAGTCAGCGTGAACGAGGAGTGGAGGAGCGTATCTACTCATTCATGGCATTGCTGTCGGCAGGTATTGAGGGCCGAAATTACGAAGGGAGCTGTCCCTTTGTTACGTTATATATGCAGACACCGGACAGTGCACCCCAAGTGAAGGAAAGCATATCCAGATTCTTTCGTGAACTTAGACCGATGGTGGAGAAGTTGTTTCAGCAAGGTTTGGATCGCGGTGAATTTCGCAAAGAAATCGAACCGGGACCGGCTGCGTTGTTGTTTATTGCCGCATTGGAAGGTTCACTAATCCTAGCGGGAACTGCCCGTGATGTTGGGATTATTGAACAATCGGCACGTACGTTTTGTCAGATGCTTCGTTAATCGAAGCTCTTTTTTTGAATATAACTAGTACTGTATGGTACTAAAAGGAGCCGAAACAGAATGGTTGTACATACTAACCGTGTATCCAATGAAGAAAACACAGCAGCAAATTCAACAAACATGAATCAGGTAATAAGCAAGTCTGATATTGCAGCCAAGACCATTTTTATGACAGGTAGTACAGGTTTTATTGGCAAAGAAACGGTCAAACAACTCACGCAGGGAGACGCACAATTGCTCTTGCTGGTTCGTTCGGAACAGCGAGCCAGAACTGTGCTGAAGGCTTATGGAGTGAAGGATTTCAACCGAATTACCTTTATCACAGGTGATTTGTCCATGTCGGGTCTTGGCCTTACCGCAGCGGGTCGGGAGCGTGCTCTTGAAGCGAATGTGATCATTCACGCCGGAGGAACGATGGACGTCACTTTGGAACGAAAAGTAGCCGAGCAGATATTCATGAACGGGGCCAGAGAAGTGGCACAGCTAGCACAGGAAATCCAATCTACTCATGGATTGAGACACTTTATCCACGTTGTTGGTTATATGAGTCCTTATGGAGAGCGGAATGAACAGGGGAATTATCTACAGGTTGAGCATGTGGATAACAATGAAAGTGCATATGAAGAGATGAAGTTCCATGCCGATCTGCACATTCGCGAGCATGCAGAACAGCATCACTATCCCTTATCCGTTGTAAATCCGAGTACAGTGGTTGGGCCACGTCCCACAGGTGAAACCGAGCAAACGGGTGGGATTGGGCTGCTCATTCAGGCGATTCAGAAAGGACTTATGCCGGTAGTGCCGGGAGGTTCATCCTATTGGTTACCGCTTGTGGAGAATGACATTGTTGCACAGACGCTTGTTTTTCTATCCAGGGAAGCCGCTCCAGTCGGAGGAACTTATCCACTGTTGGCGCGGAGGGAAGACAATCCCAATATGAAGGAACTGCTGCAACTCTTGGCGCAGCAATTGGACGTACCCAAGCCGAAAGGGGCTGTGCCACTACCATGGATTCAATGGATCATGAAATCAGGTGGTTCACGCATCAGTGGTGTTCCAGCGGAGTCGGTTGCTTTTATTACCAACAGGTCATTCCCGGTTGAAGAGACTGAGGCTCTGTTCACACGTATGGGGCAATCCTGGCCGGACATCCGGGAACAGCTTCCGCTGGTTACAGCCGATCTGGACTATCGTTTTCGGTATACACCGTTACCTGAGGGTTTTCCGACAGATTATATTCGGTCGCGGAGCGGAAATATGGCTATGCTTGGTTGGGAGGGTGAGGGAGAGCCTTGGATTATTGTGCATGGTTTGCTTCAATCTGCGGATGAGATGTTACCGTTAGGAAAACAGCTTAGGGAACGGACCGGGAACCCGGTATGGTTAATCGATCTCGCTGGATTCGGACGGTCCCCGGTGCATCAGGGAGATGAAACATTTGAAGGTCAGGTGGATGCACTGCTTACGGCTCTTGGTGAGTTTGAAGGTTCGGTGAAGCTGGTTGGGCATTCGATCGGGGCTGCTATTGCAGCTGCGGCACAGATGCGTAGCGGGCGGACAGACATTCGACTGGGGTTGCTTCAGCCAGTAGCTGACAATTCGAATCCGAATGTGCTGAGATGGATTTCTCGTTTACCAAGAGGAGTGATGCGCTCCCTGCTGCGTGGCAGATCGGAGAAAAGTTGGAATCAAATGTTCAGTTCACATAGCGGCGTAGGCGACAACGGTGTTATGGCCGATACCATGGGCAAGAGAATACGCTCCAGTCTCCAGTCCCCTCGCATTGCAGGAGCACATGCAGACTTATTGCGGTGGATCCACTCGGGTCAGAGGAAAGGCGCCAGATCAACGTTGTGGGCGAAAATGGAAAGTCAGCATTATGCCAAGAATGTATTAGTTGTATGGGCCAATCAAGATCAGGAATATCACTATCCCCAGGATATGAACTCACAGCTCAAACGGATAGATGTACCCTATGGACATTACTTTCCGACGTTTCAGTATAAGGAAACAGCTGCAATTCTCGCCGAATGGGCCGATACCTTAAGGTGAGTTCAGGTTTGGACATGCAGGAATCCCGTGCCAATTGTCGAAAGGGTCAAGTCGACTTTTGAGAGCTGAACCAAAGACAGGAGAGATGAATGTATGAGCAAGCAACGTGTGGAAATCAGTAAAAATGTGCTAACCGAATGTCTCGGACTGCGCAACGGAGAGAATCTGGTAGTTGTCGCAGACGATATGAAACGGGATCTGGCTGAATCCATCTATGAGGCAGGCAAAGCACTTGGTGCAGAGTCGGTCCTGTTAATCATGAAGGAACGCAGCAGATCTGGAGAAGAGCCACCTGCGCCGATTGCAGAGGCCATGATTCGAGCAGATGTAGCCGTGTGTGTAACAAAATATTCATTAACACATACCCAGGCACGCAAAAAAGCCGCTGCTTCAGGGACCCGAGTGGCAACCATGCCCGGCATGACAGAGGATATGTTTGTGAACGGAGCCATTACAGCTGAATATTCGCAAGTAAAGGCGTTGACAGAGAAGGTAACGGCTCTATTAACCGCAGGTCGCCATGTGCGAATAGAGAAGCAGGGCCATAGTCTTTCCTTTTCCATTGAAGATCGTAACGGTGTACCAAGCACAGGTATGTATTTGAACCCTGGTGAATCGGGCAACTTGCCGTCAGGAGAAGCTTATATTGCTCCCGTTGAGGGCAAGGGCGAGGGCAGTATTGTTGTAGATGGTTCCGTTGCTGGAATTGGGGCACTCCGTGAACCGATGTTATTGACCGTTAGTGAAGGACGGTTGGTGTCAGCTGAAGGACCAGATGGGGCTCAATTACTGGAAACGCTTGGTGAGGGCGATGGTCGTTTTCTCGGCGAATTCGGGATCGGTACCAATAATAAGGCGCGAATCACGGGTGTGGTGCTGGAAGATGAGAAGGTGTACGGCACAATTCATGTGGCCTTTGGCAGCAATAACACATTTGGTGGAACGATTGCCGCAGGTGTTCATATTGATGCAGTTGTACAAAAGCCGGACGTGTACATCGATGACAGGCTGATCATGCGCCAGGGTGAATTGGTCGAATAACTACAGCGAAGGAAATTGGGCATGTCCACAACGTGTCCACAGTAATGGATAACTGAAGCGGAAATTCGGATTTTACGTCAGATTTACAAACAAATACACAACATGTCCACATTAAATTAATGAATATCCACATGAAATGCTAAAGATATCCACAGCATGTGTGCAATATGTGCACAACTTATCCACAAATCAGGTATAACTCGTGTTTTCATGTGATAAAACAGTCGTTTTGGAGTAATGAAACAAGTTATCCACAGGAAATTCACTTTTTTGTTCCAAGTATTTGAAAACATAGAAACAGATCCATAATATATGGGGATAAAAAAGACCAAAAATCGGCATAAAGCTGATCTTTGGTCTTTTTTTGAATATAATTTTTCAATCCGATGTCAGGTTACTTACGCTCAATATTAAAACGACTGATTTCCACCACCCTCCACAACAGGGCAAATGAGCAGAGCGGAGACAGCAACCGTAATGCAACGTCTGTTGAAGTTGGCAAAATTGATCTGAAGCCTAAACATTTGATCAAAAATAACCGATACACCAAAGTAACATCTAGTGGGACGAAAGTAGTCTGATTATACGGAATGAGAGGATATGGGGATAACTATGGACGAGGGAATGCAATATATTAATTTTTCGGTAGGAGACCAGATCTTTGCACTACGAATTGATGAAGTTCATGAGATCATCAGAATGGTACAGGTAACAACAGTTCCATTTGGAAGCCCGGAGATCCGAGGTTTTGCTTCGCTGTACGGTAAGGTCGTTTCGGTGGTGAGTCTTCGTGTATTGTTAGGCATGCCAGACCAGGAGGATACCACTTCTACACGTATTATTGTGGTGCCTTACAAAGGTGGATTTGTACCGCTGATCGTAGATATGGTCGATTCTGTCGTAAGTTATGATCGTTTCGAGGAACCAGCTGAGGAACACCGCCGTTTCATGCTTGGCGTTTTTGACAAGATCGGGTTCTGTGAAGATCATCGTGCAGGTATTTTGAACCTCGATGTATTACTGGGCAGCTTGATCAGATCATAGGAGTATAACGATCCGTAATTCCTTCAATATTCAGTATTATCCTTCGGTTTACCCAAATGTTCCTCATCCGCTTTTCGGGAGAAGGGACATTTTTTTGTGCCGCTAGGGCGTTTTCAGACACGCCCTAACCATCGAAATAACCACTTTTTATGGGCAAAGGTTTTTAAATCCGGTCATTTTCGTATATGATGGAGAGTAACAATGCGAAGGGATGACGGGAGACTTTAATGATGCAATCGCTGTATGGAGTATGGCTTGGTGACGTATTTTTTTGTTTTTCCGGTGAAACATCGGAACCACGTGTGGATGCATGGAGCCACGTGGTAAGAAGGTTGAATTTTGGCGACGGGGGTCGTCTGTTTCAGCCTGCCGCTCTGCGTCTTGCGGAGCTGCGCTGGCCGAATCCGCTAAGGAACACGGCTGAAGCGAAGAACACGAAGCGGCGTCAACTGCTGGGACGCACATTGGAAGGATTGGCAGTCTCGCCTAAGGATGCCTTCAGGCTGCTGCTGCAATGGGATGACCGTTTGTTAAATGCAGCCGGAATTCAGGTTGGAGAAGAGATGCGTTACTGGATCAAGGCGGCGCAGTTCACACAGGAGCTGCTGTTGCGGGGAGCAATTGCTCCATCGGCTGAATTTGCAGCAAAGACCGGAGCACGGCGACGGACCGGACAAGAGACATTAACAGGTGTATGGCGGCCACGCTTGCAGCAGGAGGAGGACATCGAACGCTTCCGCGATCTTGCTGAAGCGATGCCTCCGATTGGATTGGCTGCTCCTGGAGCTTATGCTTCATTGGAACCGGAAACGCGTGAAGAAGCAGGGGCTGCGGTATTATTTTCATTCATGAGTGGCATGATTCATGCTGTAGTGACAAGTGAACTGGAGGGCATGGACAGTGAACTGTCCCGTTACCGCACCCCATATCGACGCGGATCTTCGCCAGTAGCCGAACTCTGGTGGAACAGTCTGATCTCGATGTTCCGTCCTGTGACGGTGCAAGGGCCGACGGACGATATGACAGCGTTTATTCATACGTTGCAAGAAGTTGGTGGAACGTCAATGCCAATCGTGGGAGCAGAAGAGATGGCACCTGCTGAAGGCCAATTGAAGCTGGTGCTCCGCTTGGAGCCGCCGCTGGGCGAACATGAAACGATCTGGGGGATCAGCTTTTGGGCGGACAGTGAGCAGGAACCAAGCTTGAGGTTGCCTGCACGGACTATCTGGGCACATCCAGAGCGAGATCTGGACCGAGGGAAGGTGTTGTATACCTCGGCGGCAGAGCAATTATTGATGGCACTCGGGCAAGCAGCAGAAATGGCACCTGAACTGGAGACGGCGCTGCTTACCGCTCGTCCGGAGGAAATTAAGCTGGAGCAGCAGGGTTTCTTTGAGTTTCTCACGCATGCGGTTCCACGTTTGCAGAAGGCCGGGATAACCGTTCTCATGCCTTCAAGGTGGAGTCGAGCCGGGAAACGTCGTGCGGGACTGCGTCTGCAGATGTTGAATCGGGGAACAGAGCGGTTGCCTGGAGCCACATCGGCACTGGGCATGGAACAATTGGTTGCTTTCAAAGCGGAGCCTATGCTGGATGGTAAACCGGTCACGGCGGAGGAACTGGCAGCACTGGCTGAATCCACAGTACCTTATGTCATGTTCCGTGGTGAATGGATTGAAGTGGATACAAAAGAGATTCGTCAAGTTCTGCGTTACATGAAAAAAGAAGAAGAACAATATATGCCTCTCTCCGAATGGCTGCATCTGGCAGCAGATGAAGGGGAGGATTCCGCATGGAAGGGCCTCTCCGTCTTTGGTGCCGAATCTGATGGGATGCTTGCTTTCCTGCTCGATGGACAGGTGCTTCGCAGCATTGAGCCTCGTCAGGTTCCGGCAGAATTGCATGGTGAACTCAGACCTTATCAGGAACGAGGTTACCAATGGTTATCCGCGATGCGTGAGCTGGGCTTTGGCGTATGTCTCGCGGACGATATGGGACTTGGGAAGACGATTCAGGTAATTACCTGTCTGCTGGACCGCAAACACGAGGAACGCCAGGCGGCTGAAGAGGAAGCCCGTGAGAATGAGCTGTTGAATGGATCAGATGATTCATTCCCGGCGGATCAGCACACGAATGAGCAGCCTGTTCATCTGCCTGCACTTATTGTGTGTCCTACCTCGCTGCTTGGAAACTGGCAGCGTGAGCTGAAGCGGTTTGCCCCGGATCTGTCGCTATATATTCATCATGGCGGACAACGGTTGCACGGCAATGATTTTCAGGCAGAAGCGCAGACGCATGACATTGTACTGACGACCTATCATCTGGCAGGCAGAGATGGCCCGGATCTGGCTTCATTGCACTGGTCCACCATTGTGCTGGATGAGGCACAATATATTAAGAACTACCGTACCAAACAAGCACAAAGCGTGATGCGTCTGTCTACACTTCATCGTATTGCGATGACGGGAACGCCTGTAGAGAACCGACTGAGCGAACTTTGGTCGATTTTCCAGTTTCTCAATCCGGGGTATCTGGGCACAGCTTCATCGTTCCGCCAGCGGTATACGGGACTGGGGCCATCCGAAGAAAATGCAGCATCCTTGCGTGAGCTTCATCGACTGGTATCTCCATTCATGCTGCGCAGGCTGAAAAGTGATCCGGATATTCGCAAGGATCTGCCAGAGAAGCTTGAACTGAAATCCTATTGTTCCCTAACACCGGAGCAGACGGTGTTGTACCAGCGTGTGGTGGATGATCTGATGGGTGGTCTGGACGGCAGAAATGGCATTGCCCGCAAAGGGATTGTTCTGTCCTCCCTGACCAAGCTCAAGCAGATCTGTGATCATCCGGTGCTGGCGGACAGTAATCGGAAAGACCACGGCAAGGCTGAGGCATCCGGTAAGATGGAAAGATTGCTTGAACTGCTGGACGCCATCCGTGATAACGGGGAATCGGCCCTGATCTTCACGCAGTATGTTGCCATGGGAGATCTATTAGTGTCGAGGTTGAAACAGCGATACGAGGAAGAACCTTATTTCCTGCATGGCGGTGTATCGAAGTCGCAAAGAGACGATATGGTGGAGACTTTCCAAAAAGGAGAGGGGCCGTCCATGTTTGTTCTATCTCTTCGTGCCGGAGGTGTGGGTCTGAATCTGACACGGGCGAGTCATGTCGTTCACTATGATCGGTGGTGGAATCCCGCGGTTGAGAATCAGGCAACGGACCGTGTATTCCGAATCGGGCAGAATCGCAATGTGCAGGTGCATAAGCTGATCTGTCAGGGAACACTGGAGGAACGGATTGATGAGCTGATTGAAAGCAAGAAGGCACTGTCCGAGCAGGTCGTCGGTTCAGGTGAGAATTGGCTGACCGAGATGTCGGATGATGAGCTGCGCGGTCTAATCTCACTTCAGGGTGAGACGTGGCTGTGACCTTGAAAGATCAGGAGAATATAGATGTTGAGAAAGGGGGATTGTTGTGAGCGAAAAATGGAAGATCGAGCTGCATATGTCCCCCGGTGGATGGACAGCAGAAGTAAATACAGCAGCGGATGCGGATCAGGAAGTTTCCGTTTCTGCTTCCGCTGCTGAGGGCAAGACCGGATCAGCCGCAGGCATGTTCACGGTGACGGGAACGCCAGCGCAACTGAGCAAAGCCCAGCGCGAGGCTGTACTGGCTCAGCTGCGCAAGCGCCCGCTGACGCTGTACGCCCTGCTGCGCGGCGGCCCGGCGTCCGAGGAGCTCGCCGGGCTGCTGCCGGCTGCCCAAGCGCCCGAGGGCTCGCCAGGCGCAGCAACGGCCAGCGCGGCCGTGGCGTGCACCTGCGGCCGCCCGGGCTGCGCGCATGCCGCGGCCGCTGAGCGCGCCGTAGCCGCGCGCCTCGCGGCCGAGCCGCTGCTGCAGCTGGCGCACGCCGGCCTGCCGCGCGAAGCGCTGCTCGCCGGCGTGCTGGGGGCATGGGCGGAGGAACTCGCCCATGATCCCAGCGGCCCCGGCCGCGCAGCGGAAACGGCTGGCCGCCCGCAAGTGCGGGGCGGCGAAGGCGGCGCTGCCGTCGGCGAGTGGATCGCCGAGGCCGCCGCGGACGGCGCCATGCACCAGCCGGGGCCGGGCTTTGGCGCCGTTGAGGTGCGCCTCGCGCAGCCGGGCAAGCCGCCGGCCTTGCCGGAGCTGACGGCGCTGATGCCGGGCGTGCCGGCCACCGCAGGGCTGGATTTGATCCGCGAGCGTGTAGCCGCGCGGATGTGGCAGGCTGTCCAGAAGAAGACGGACAGCCCGGCAACCAAATGATGCACCCATCAGAGCGGGGGAGATCTCAGATCAACCCTGCTTGTTTTTATTGAAACATGTTGCATTATTTGATTTAATTCATTTCCCGGTACAAGATGAATTTTGTCTTTATCCAACAATGCTAATGCTCATTAATAAAGTGCATCTCGGTATAATCAATTTTTTGCATATTGGATATATGAAGGTATATTCCCATTTCAATTCTATTGTGTACAGCACGGGGATGTTGCTCTAAAAGTCCAAAAAACGATCATACAGGCTGTACAGCCCGTATATGTTCATTCGGATCTCTTCTAAAGGAGGTCTTTACCGGTGGAGCTTCGCTCCCAATTAAGGTATACTGTCGCAGGGAACATTGCACGCTGAGAACTATATAACATTTATATTATTGCGATAGGAGTTTTTACATGAAATCAACTACAGGAAGACAGCGCCGCATGTTGGTTATGCTGTCCTCATTGATGATATGCGGAGCATTGCTTGCCGCGTGCCAGAACGGTTCAGGCACAGAGGAGAGCCAGAATCCGAATGGAACAGGTAACACGCAACAGGAGACGGACGGCACAACGGTTCATTTTACGGAGGATAAAGGAACGGATGGCGACAATGCTGGCGGTGATGACACATCATCTTCTGGCAACAATGATGAAGATACAGGCAGTGAGTCAGATAATGCTTCAGCGAGCGGAGAGCAGGGCTCTTCGGACAATGGGAATGGCGCGACAGCGGAAGATCCATTGCTGGAGAAACGCAGTATCAGCGCACTGCAAACGACGATTGATGCACAATCTGTGGTGACCAATGCCGAGTCTATGACCGTCATTGTGAACAAACAACGGAGTCTGCCTGACGGTTACGAGCCGAACGATCTGGTAGAGCCGAATGTACCGTTCTCCTTCGACGAACCACACGAGAAGCGGCATATGCGCAAGGAAGCTGCGGAGGCGCTGGAGAAGTTGTTTGCAGGTGCAAAAGCGGATGGCATTGAGCTTCGTGCGGTGTCCGGTTATCGTTCATATCAGCGTCAGGTATCCATCTATAACAATAATGTCAAAACCAAAGGTCAAGAATACACAGATCGTGTGAGTTCTGTGCCAGGCCGAAGCGAACATCAGACGGGTCTTGCCATCGATGTATCGAGTCCGAGTGTGGGCAATGTGCTGGAAGAGGTATTTGGCACATCGAAGGAAGGCCAGTGGTTGGCTGAACATGCTGCAGAATACGGATATGTCATCCGTTATCTGCAAGGTGAAGAAGATACCACAGGTTACGTCTATGAGCCTTGGCATATCCGGTACATCGGTACAGATTTGGCACCGGATGTGGCGAAGAGTGGGTTAACTCTGGAAGAATACTTCGATGAGGCTAATATCAAGTTGTAATTTGGATGTTTCATCCTTAAAGAAAAAGACAAGATACTAATTCTCATAAATCTCCGAATGAAGCGTCCTTGATCTAACCAATGGGCAGTCATTCAGGGGATTTTTTTCTGTGCGAAAATGTTAATGGAGTTAAGATAGAATTAAACTTGATTCCATTGTCTGAGATGATGGGGGACTGATATAATTCATGTTTAATCTGAAGAGACAAATACAACCAAAGCGAGGGACGAGAGAATGAGCAGACAGCAGGTATTTACGGGCTCCCCATGGGAACCGTTGGTGGGATATTGCCGTGCCATCCGTGTAGGGAACCGAATTGAAGTGGCGGGTACAACCGCGATGCAAGATGGTGTAGTTGTTGGGGCAGGTGATCCGTATGCACAGACAAGGTTCGTTTTGCAGACGATCGAGAATGCACTGAAAGAACTGGGGGCTGACATGTCGCATGTGGTGAGAACCCGGATGTTTGTGACCGATATCTCCAGATGGGAGGAAGTTGGCAAGGCGCACGGTGAATTTTTTGGACAGATCCAGCCTGTAGCCACCATGGTTGAAGTTAGCGCACTCATTGATCCCTTGTTGATGGTTGAGATTGAAGTGGAAGCGATCGTTGAAGATGAAACCCAAGCCGGTTGATTCTGACGGTTATCCGGAAGATTTTCTAAGGAACACAGGACGTCTTATTTGGCGATAAGGTCCTCTTGCTAAAATGTAAAGAACTTCAGACACGTTATTTCACAAATTCCTCTGATAAAATGCTATAAACAGCTATTTATTCAAACATAGCGTGCCTGAGATTCCTTAGATTTAGGCGGGTGCTTCAAGTCCTTGAATAAGACGCCTCAGATTCGTTAGCGTTAACTCGGCTTGCTCTTACATTCAGTATGCAACGTATTTCGTATGCAGTGCACATCGCACGTGTCTGCTCCGGACAAGTTTCAGATACCCTTCGGTTTGAAGCAGTTTGTAGACACACTCTAAAAAACCAGAACCAGAACCAGAACCAAAACCAAAACCAAAACCAAAACCAAAAAAACAACCTTATCCATGCCTGTCAAAAGACAAGCGGATAAGGTTGTTTTGAATTGACTTCGCCGCCTGGCCGCACGGCTGAGCTCTTGATGCGCCAAACTCATTACACCGCGCGCCAGGAGCTACATGCGGATGGCTGGTCATTATGATGCTCCACACTCATGACCCCGCGCTAAGCGATGCACGCGGTCGTCTGCAACAACATATAACATGTGTTTCAGCCAGACGTTTTTCTAACCGTATTATTTCGCTTCCAGCTCTGCTGCAGGTGTTTCAACAACCACTTTCCAAGCTGTTCCGATTGGAGGCAGGCTGCGTGTCAACACAGGGCTGTAGAATCCAATGACTTTAGCGCCTTTGGTCAGTTCTTCAGCTTTCACCGTTTCACCTTCGTGGTTCACGATCAGCGTGTCTTTAGCAATGTTCAGTATGACATGGTCAGGAGCTGTTTCTGTTAACCGTGTACCTGTAATCTCAATCTGTGAGATGCTGCCTTCAGCTGTTGTTACATTTTCAATTGTACCCGCTGTACCCAGAAGCTCTTTAGGTTGTGTCTCAGATGCTGTAGCTGCATCCAATACAGTGACTGTATAGGTCGGCGTTTGTGGTGGCAGGCTGCGGGTGGTGATCAGGGAATGCTCAGCTTCCACGTTCATGCCAATGGCCAGATCAGTCAGTGCAATCTCTTTCCCCTCAACTGAGATGAATTTTGTCTCATCGCTCAGATTGAGCACAATACCATCCGTACCTGCACCGCCAATCTGGATGGACTTATATTTATCTTGGTTCGAGATTCTGGTAATTACACCACGTTCAGTAACCGTCTTCACGTCCTCTTCACTAGAGATAGTCACTTGATTCCCCGTTGTGTTCACTTGTCCATGCAGTGCTTTCTCAGCAAAAGAAACCGGTACATGCAATTTGCCGCCTGTGATTTCGGGCGCTGTACCCAGCGTGAGTGACATTTTATTCACAGAATATTGGTCCTTGCCTGTAATTACCTGTGTCCAAAGAGCACCACGAGTCAGCTCAGCAGTTTTAGTTTCTTTATTCCATTCCAGTTCAATACCCAGTGCGTCGGTAAGATCACGCAGCGGGATCATGGCTACTTTGCCATCTTTGTTCCAATAACCATCAGAGATGGCTGCGCCATTCACGGATACGTTTACTACACTCGCTGCGTTACTATCTGCTGAAACGGATGTTTGATGGACTGGTTTTGTGTTGTCCAGTGTTGCTGCATAAGCGGCTCCACCACCCAATGCCATGGATAGGGCCATCAGTGCACTTACTTTTTTCATGTTGTTGTTCATCAATATTCATCCCTTCTAATCTGTGTACTGACGCGGTAAAATCTTCCTTAGGGCCGCGCTTCAAGTTAATAGACGGGACAAATCGTCTAAGTGTTGCAGTTGAAATGCAATGAATGTAAGCGGTATGTTACTTTAAATTAGAAATATCGCTTGTATTGCAGGTTATCCGCAGCAGGATCAGGTTAATTTCAGGTAAGTGGCCAAACCTTTGTCCTATTTCACATTCGAGTACGAGGAGGAACGGATTAGATGAGTGATATGTTGGTAGCGCTCTATCGTTTACCGGAGCAAGAGAGTGGACTGAGAGCATTGGAGGAATCCTCCATTGTGATTCGAAGAGCCATTGCCCCAGAAAAACAGCTTGTACTGGATTGGGTGAGGTCACATTTTAGTCAGGCTTGGGTGGATGAATGTGAGGTTGCTTTTGCGCGTCAGCCGGTGTCCTGTTATATTGCGGTTGAGCATGGGAAAATGATTGGATTTGCCTGTTACGAAGCGACATGTCGCAACTTCTTTGGACCGACAGGTGTGAGCCAGGATGCACGAGGCAAAGGTGTAGGCACAGCCTTGTTACTGGCCTGTATGAATGCGATGAAGGCGGACGGTTACGGGTATGCGATTATCGGATCAGCGGGACCTGTGGATTTCTATGCCCGGACGCTGGGTGCCGTGAAGATTGAAAATTCAACCCCGGGTATTTACGAAGGCATGCTGCGGGCAGACTAGACAATAATGATGTTGTGGAAGCTGTGGAAAAGGAAGGGAGGACGATGATGAGCACGAAACAAATGTTGCACATCGGAATGATCGGTACAGGATCAATCTCGGATCTTCATATGAGGTGTTATGCCAAAAACGAGGATGCCGTCATCTATGCCATCTGCGATCTGAACGAAGAACGGGCTAAAGCTGCGGCACAGAAGTATGATGCCCAATCCGTATACACCGATTATCGGGAGATGCTGGAGGACCCGCATGTGGATGCCGTCAGTATCTGTACCTGGAATAATACACACGCCGAATTTGCCATTGCTGCACTGGAGGCAGGCAAGCATGTGTTACTGGAGAAACCGGTCGCAACTAATGTGGAAGATGCGCTGCGGATTGAAGAAGCGGTGAAGAAGAGCGGACGTACGTTTATCGTTGGATTTGTGCGGCGTTATGATAACAATATGCAGATGATGCGCAGATTCATTGATGCCGGGGAGTTTGGTGAACTGTACTATGCCAAAGCTTCCATTCTAAGGCGTCACGGCAATCCAGGCGGTTGGTTTGCGGACAAAAGCCGTTCCGGCGGCGGCCCCCTGATTGACCTGGGCGTACATATTATCGACCAATGCTGGTACCTCATGGGCAGGCCGAAACCTGTTTCGGTCAGTGGTAATACGTATCGGAAGTTGGGCAATCGTGCCCATATTGAACATCTTTCTTTTTACAAAGCAGCCGACTACAGCGCAGCTGTGAATGACGTAGAAGATATGGCGAATGCGCTCATTCGGTTTGAAAACGGGGCTTCGCTGGCGGTGGATGTGAGCTTTACCCTGCATGCACGCGGAGATGAATCTTCGGTGAAATTATACGGCGAGCGTGGTGGGTTCGAACTGGAGCCGGAGACACTGATCGTCACGGAGAAAAATAACACCATCCTGAATATTGAACCCCAGACGGACAATACGGGTCTCCATATTCATAGTGCATTCCAGAACCAGATTGACCACTTTGTGGATTGCTGCCTGAACGGTACAGAGCCGATCAGCCCAATTGCGGATGGTGTGGCTTCCACGCGCATGTTGTGCGGAATCTACGAATCCGCTGAGAAAGGGCAGGAGATTCGTCTGGATTGAGTTCATTTTACATGGCAGTTGTCCTTCATCATATTAAAAAGCATGCGTCTTCCGCGTGATCTGCGGTTACGCATGCTTTTTGGCATAAGGTCATTTATTCAGTGGTGAATTCTCGTATCCAGGGTCATCATAATCCGTATCCTGCAGCCTTGGAAGCACGTTCATGGTTTCAATTGCCTGCCGGGTATCCGGCGTGCCGTGGTCATACAGAAAGGTGTACAGCAAGGTCATGCCATCCGAAAACTGCTCCGTTGCCTCATCATGGTCTGCCGATTTGTAGGGTACTGGCGCCCGTTGCAATGTATAGGCATCGTCATCCTCCAGCACCTTCATCAGATCTTTCAATCGGCCCAACTGTTCGTCATCCACCAACACCTCAAAGGGTGTAGATTCGTTCTTTGTTTGCTCAATAAGATTATGTGTTACCGATACATACAGATGTTGTTTGCCGTCCTGCATATTCCAACCCCCATTCTGAAATGGAAAAAAGACGCTTCTACTGTTAATAAACAGCAAAAAGCGCCCTGAAACGAGCTACTATGCTCGTGTGTTATTTACTCATCCACATGTTCAGTCACATATGACCAGCCATGACACGAGTGATGGTTCATCGCTAACTCCATAAGGGACCTCTTCCTTTGAGTTATTTCCCGAATCTCCCCGTTACGGGCACCTGGCGGGTGCCGGCCTCCATCGATCCTGAACACAGGGGACAGGCGGGAGAGCCCGAGGATGCCTTCTTGGTTGCTTTTGAAGGTACAGCTGGCTTCTGTCTTAGCCACGCTTTACAGGTGGACGAACTGCATTTCCAGACCGCAACGGTCTCCGTACGCTCAGCATTCCCTGAACCTGAAGTGTGCGACTGTGAACTGGAGGAATTCGCAGCTGTCGGTCTCACACCAGTGGTGCTGAACGCCTTATGGTTGCGAATCTCCCCACTGCCACGTCGTTCACCGAGGCGATCCTCATCACGTTCGTTGTGGACCTCGTAGTCACGACGGTCACTGTGGCTGATGGCACGACGCTGTGCCACATCCCGACCTTCGGAACGGGTACCCGAGCCCGAGCGGGCGTACTGTCCATTACCTTTACCATATGAAGTCTGACTGCTCGTCCGGCTCTCCTCACGAGGTTTACGTTTGTCCGGAACTTCCATGCCGAAGGCTTCAAGCAGGAAACGGGACACATCCGCTGGTTTTCCATGATGGCTCGCCGGTGAGGTGACATACAAGTACTGCTTGGCCCGTGTGATGGCAACGTAGGCGAGCCTGCGTTCTTCCTCCAGCGCCATGTCCAGTTCGGCATCTGTCTGCTGCACAGCAAGCGCAGCTTTCTGATCCTCAGGAATATCCTGACGCAGTGCGGTACTGTGAGGCACAATGCCTTCACTGGCTCCGATCCAGTACACACAAGGGAACTCCAGTCCTTTGGCCCGGTGAATGGTCATCAGTTGTACCGCGTCACTATCCTGCGCACGGCGCAAAGATTCCATCTCACGGTGTCTGCGGGACAGCTCATCCGCGAATTGAATAAATTCTTCTACCGTTTCGAATTTTTTGACGGCAGCTTCGAATTCATCCAGAGTTTCCAGCATCGTTTCCTTATAATGGGTAAAGATGCTGGGATCACCACTTTCCATATACTTGTCGTAGAACTGCCTGCGCATCTCCTGAATGGCGATGATGGGTTTTAGTTTGTGCAGTGATTTGATCAGTTTGATGCGTTCCTTGACCTGTTCCTGCTGGAACGGTTTCAGCTTGTCCCATTTCACCAGATGGATGAGCGGGTATTTCTTCGCCTGTTGTTGTTCACAACGCTGTATCCATTCCAGTCCTGTATCTCGTGATACATAGAGCGGTCCTAATGCACTTGGGAGAGCATCCATGGCACGTGGATCAAGAGACAGACGCAAATGATCCATCAGGGGTCTGATGAGAGACTGGTCATAGAACACCGGAGAAGCACCATGCTGTACAAAAGGCACATCTTTCAACACAAGCTGCTCGAATACAGCCCGGCTACTGCTGGCTGTCCGGTGAAGAATCGCAATATCACGATAGGTGTGTTGTCCTTCTTCAACCTGCTGGCACAGCTGGTTTACAACCCAAGCCGCTTCTTCCTCCGCATTGGAAGGTGTAGCGAAACGGGGCGCATCGCCGCGGTTTCCGGCGGCACGCAGCCGTTTGTCACGTCTGCGTTTATTGCGGGCGACCAGCTCACTTCCGAGTCCAAGGATGCGTGCATCACTGCGATAATTGATATCCAGCGTCACAATGCGTGCACCGGGGTATACTTTATCGAATTCCAAAATTGATTCCTGGCGTGCGCCATTAAAGGTATAGATCGTCTGGTCATCGTCTCCCACAACCATCAGATTGCGGTGAGCGGAAGCCAGTTTTTGCACAATTTCATACTGCAGATGGTTGGTATCCTGGAACTCATCCACCATAATGTACTGGAAACGCTTCTGAAGCGGCCCCAGAACAGCAGGATCACGAAGCAGCGCGGCTGCCCGTAGTAAAATATCATCAAAATCCATTTTGCCGCGATCCTGCTTCCAGGCTTCGTAACCAAGCAGAACACGCTTGGCATCGCGTTCTTCCTGTGATTTTTCAGGCAGATCGGTTGTTTCCGATCCTTGCATCTTCCATGCGGACAGCATAGCCAGCAGACTTTCAGGCTGGAAAGCTTCACTCATGCCATTCTGGCGAAGAAGCATCTTCAGCACCGTATGCTGGGCTCGCGACTCGCCAAAGATCTCTTCCTGCACACCGTAATGACGCAATAATGTCAGCGCAAAAGAGTGGAAGGTGCGAGCCTGTACGGCTCTCGCGGCTGCCGGGCGTATACCTGGCAATGCGGCGATCCGGTCTTTCATCTCGGTGGCGGCTTTGTTCGTGAACGTCACCAGCAGGATACTGCCTGCATGTACGCCACTGACCTCTATGAGGTAGCCGGCTCTTGCAGCCAGTACAGTTGTTTTGCCACAACCGGCTCCGGCGAGCGTCAGAATCGGTCCTCTGCCGTGACGAACTGCCGAGATTTGTGGTGCGTTTAACTTGATGCCGGCCTCTTCCAGAGAGCGAAAATAAAAGGCATCCTGTTGCTCATTACCCACGAGTTGCCGACTGGTCTCCAGCGGAGCAGATGGGGACTGGGGCAGGGACGCCGCCGGGGTAACCCCGAGCGGACGGGGGTAGAACGTTGAGTTCGGACTTAACATGTTTCATCCACCTCTGTATGCATTCAGGGATAGGACTATCCCGGCTAAAAGTAAACCATTTGCCCTTTTCACAATCGCATTGTAAATTGGTATGATAGAGTTAGTCGCCTAATCAGGCGGTTAAGTAGAGCCAAAGCTTCATTATACCCGAACATATGGTCTTGACGAAAGCCCCCGATTTCATCCAGTATCGGTATAAAACGGGCACCTGCACGAGATTACGCAACTTTTTGGCATGATATCGTATAAGTTATATGCCTGAGCATTTTGCATGAAAGATGTAATATGCTAATTTACTACTAAATAGAAATGATAATATTGGTTTTGACGGGACAGAGGAGGAATGGTCATGAAACTGCTTCAGCGCATCAAAGACGGAGCGAACAAAGCAACAGAGCGTGCCCAGCACGCCGTTGAGATTGGGAAACTGAACAACCAGATTGTGGGCTTGCAACAGGAACAGGAAGTCCATTTTACAGATATGGGTCGCATCTTCTATGAGGGTTATCGGGCACAGGATATGACGCGTGCGGAAAAAGAAATGGTGGATCTGTCGCAGCTCTGCGACGAATTGCAGGACGAGATTGATGGTCTGCGCAACAAGATTGCACAACTTAAGAACGAACGGTTGTGCGAGTGTGGACACGTCGCTTCCCTGGATGCCAACTTCTGCCCTAAATGCGGACGCAAGTTGGGTGAACTCAAGACAGCAGCGCCTAAAGTAGCAGCAGCAGGAGTTGCAGGAGCCACCACAGCCGCGAGACAGGAGGCAGCTGTAGCTCAGACCCCAACTGAAGAGCCGGACTTCTACGATGCGCCACCTGAGTTGGAACTGGAGGAAGATGAGCCGTATCATACGGTCATTCCGTCCATAGCGGATCTGGAAACAGAATCGGAATATAACAGTACGGAATTTACCCAGGAAGAAAAGGAAGCGTTTGATGCCGAGTGGGAACGTCGCAGAGATGAAGAGATGCAACGGGAACGTGAGCGTCAGCAGGAACTGGACGAACGCATCCGCTACTGGAAAGAAAACAACCCGATCGTGAACACGGTGGATGTACAGACCGAAGTATCACGTGAAATGGTGAATTGTCAGATTTGTGCAGCCGAGCTGCCCAAAGGGTCGAAGTGGTGCCCGCGCTGTGGTGCCGAACAGATCTGATCTGATGCAGTAGAAGCACTGCCGCATCATTTTGAGGCAGTGCGGGTTGCTGACAGCATGGGGGGACGGGAATATGGACCAACTGCTGCATCATTTGCGTCATCTCGGGTTTACTGAGATGGAATCTAAAATTATGGTGGAACTCGCTCGTCAGGGATCAGCCTCAGGATATGAGGTTGCGAAGCGGCTGGGCGTGTCCCGTTCCAATGTATATGCGACCCTGCAACGGCTGGAGCAGCGTGGGTTCTTGCGGTGTAGTCCGGGGGAACCAGCGAAGTATAGTGTGCTGAAGCCAGAGGAGATGACACGTATGATCTCCGATCAAATGCGTACCTCGCTGGATTATGTCCAGAGCAGCATGCCCAAGAGTGAACCGGAGAAGCCTGTCTTCTATAACGTCGAAGGTGACAAAAATGTGTTTGAGAATCTGAGCCGTGAATTGGCCGAGGCTCAGCATGAGATTGTCGTAGATGTTTGGCGTGAAGAGGCAGAGCTGCTACGTAATGACTTACAGCAGGCTGAAGCTCGCGGTGTGCGGCTGTTATGGTCATGTGATGGTGGCGAAGGTATGATCGATCAGCCCGTTCCTTTGCCGGGATTACCTTTGTACGGCACAGGTAATGGTCGGAAATTCTCCCTGGTGGTGGATCGCCGCTGGTGCATGCTGGGCATGCGCGGGGAATCATGCGCTACACAAGCAGTGGTGACGGAGCATCCGGTAATGACCGGACTGCTGCTGAATCATTTTGCTCAAGAGCTGGTGTTGTACGAACTGGAACAGGATATGGGTGAGGAACTGGAGTCCCGCTATGGGCACCGGTACGAAGAACTCTCTGCGCGTTACTGGTCTTCTCCTTCAGGAGAGGGTGACCAGAGCTAGGCGGATCGGCGACTAACTCACTTCGAATTGGAGTGGAGAAGCCAGCACAAGGTATCTTTCTTGATGAAACGAATACGTATGTACATAGCTTGTACATAAAGCAGGCGCTGCCCGAAGGCAGACGCCTGTTTGTGCTGGTTTGAGATATGACAGTGATGTTCGTCACAGCATCTGTTCCTAGTCAAGTCGATAGTAAAGGTATGAAGTTATGCTATTTTTGAGAAAATGAAGCTATGAACATTCGATTGAACTGGATCGGGTTGAACAGGATTGTACACGATCATTCTTTGGGCACGTGATACAGAGCTTCCAGCACGTCCGTATAATAAGCTGTACCATGGGGTACGAATTCCGTTGCCCGAATCTCGCGAACGATACGTTCCGGTTCATCAGCTGCATGATCACTTAATGGGTCCTTATGACCGATGGAATGTGGCGGTGATGTCAACGGCTGAGTCTGAACTCCGGTAGCTTGAATGACGTCGATCTCATTACGAAACAAAGCGAGTAGGTCATCCAGCGGCACTTCATACAGGCTATCCACCTCGCTAGGCTGCAGAACGTAGGCTTCGAGCCGCTGGTTCAGACATAATCCATAGACGGCGCTGAACTCCCGATCTATGAATGGGACACCACGCACCTCTCCTTGGAGCTGCTGTGTAGCCGTGAGTAGATAGGTTAGTGCCTCGAATGGAGTATAAACACCCAGTTCTTCCTCCAGCTCACGACTGGCGTCTTGCAGTTGTTCACCTGCTGTGAGATGACCTGCTGCTGTAATGTCATAACATCCGGGAAAGGTATCCTTAATATCACGCCGCCGCTGAAAAAGGACCCGTCGCTGCTCGCCTTCGTCACGCACGATCCAGCAGTGGAATGAACGGTGCCAATATCCTTTGGCATGGACCTCGCTGCGTAGTGAAGTGCCGATCCAATTTTGCTGATCGTCATAAATGTCGAAACGTTCTGGGGTCATGAAACGTATCTCCTTATATAGCAGATTTTAAAGTTCAAAATTTCACAAAGTATGTTTTAAACGAAAGGGGAACCATCGTATGGAATGCATTGTACACTTTCAGGTGATTTATCCGCAACCTCAGGAACGTAAAAGTCTTAGAGGACTTATATTTGTAGGGCAAGGTCAGGAACCGGCTAACAGTCAGTTAAGCAGCATGTTTAAGGATATGGGATTTAATGTACGTTTGGAAGATGAGGCCCAGTTGTTGTTCAAGCCAGTGGATGCTTCGGCAAACTTTGAATATATTCGTGTGACAGAACTTGATACTGGGGAAGAAGTTTACAAAGAAGATAAAGATCTGAAGTCGATCCTGGAGCATTTGCTGCCACGCCGTTTCTAATTCATGAGCATGGCCGCGAATGAAATTCATGGGGGAGCATATGTAATACATGTATGATAGGCACAAAAAAGGCCCCACCTTTACGGTGGAACCTTCAAACCTTTAAGCTACGCAACCCATAGTTAATGAAGCCCATATGGCTAGCTTTTCATACATAAACCCTAGCAAGTAAGAGGTTGTCCCCCGCATCAGGATTTATCCGTAATTCAACTCGGTGCGTCTTTAAACGTTCATTGTAATTATGCTAGAGCGCCGGTGCCTTCAGCTTCGAGCTCTGAAGTACAGTGCGAGCAGCGGGTAGCTGCGGCTGGAATTTCCGATAGGCAATACTTGCAAGCCTTGGTCGTTTTTTGCGGCTCGGGCTTTTTGTGTTCTTTGCTTTTCAGATAGTTGATGCCCTTCACAAGCATGAAGATACAGAACGCAACGATAAGAAAATCAATCATGACGTTGATGAACTGTCCATAAGCAATCACGGTAGCCCCAGCTTCGTTGGCTTGAGCGAGGGTGGTGATGTCCTGTCCGTTTGCTGTTTTGATATCCCGGTCCAGGTTGATGATTTTCTGACTGAAGTCGATTCCACCCATCAGTTTTCCAACCGGGGGCATGATGATATCATTCACAAGGGATGTGACGATTTTACCAAAAGCAGCCCCAATAATGACACCGACCGCCAGATCGATGACGTTGCCGCGGACGGCAAATTCCTTGAATTCGTTAAGTACGCCTTTCATGTTTACATATCTCCTTTGATCATTCGATTCAAAATCTAGGCCGCGTTTCCATCCATTCTCCGTTCAGATCCGCGCTTCCGTTCTCATATTGTACATAAAAAATAGATTCCAATCACCCCCTGTTTGCAAATTAAGACAAGTTTCCGCAACTTCCATGAAAATACTTCTTTATTTCACGGCGTCGATTCGGTATACTTCTAACATTGTCAGTTATGTTTAACCTTTTACATTCAGGTTCGCGATCATACATTGTAACGAATCATGGAGCCAAAAAATTAAATATGCCGTTACTCGTATATGTGCAGGAATAGGCCTGCATGTCTCTACCTGATCACCGGAATGATCGGACTACGGGAAAGATGTTGCAATGTTTTGTATGGTTGGCATGAGATCATTCTCAGACAGTTTGACTGAAGAGCAGGTTCAAGTGGCTTTTATCTGTTTCCGATTACACTGTTTGAGGTTTCTCAGAGCAGGATTGAACTCCTGTCATTCTGTCCAACCAGTACACTTGCAGCATCCATACGGCTTGTCCATATACGTACAAGTCCGTCTTTCCCGTCTCCGGTTATTCCGCAGCGTGTGAAAAGGCGGGCTTTTTGCTTTTTTACCATGCGATTGGAAGAGCATGTGAGCTTCTGTGCGGAGGGCATTCAGGGGGAAGAATTACAATGCAATTGTTAAAAGACAAGGTGAGACAGGAAGGTATTGTCCTGTCCGAGCAAGTACTCAAAGTGGATTCATTCCTGAACCACCAGATGGACCCGGTTTTGATGAAGGAAGTAGGTAAAGAATTCATTCGCCGCTTTGAAGGTGAGAATATCACACGTGTGCTGACAATTGAGTCGTCAGGGATCGCACCGGGCATCATGACTGCGTTGGAGCTGAACGTGCCGCTGATCTTTGCACGGAAGCAGAAGTCGCTCACACTGACGGAAGACATTCTGGTGGAGAAGGTCTACTCCTTCACGAAGCAAGAGACCAATGAAATTACCGTTGCCAAGAAGTTCATGAAGCCTGGTGATCGCGTACTGATCATTGATGATTTTCTGGCGAATGGCGAAGCAGCATTTGGTCTGGCTCGCATTGTGGAGCAGGTTGGAGCCGAAGTGGTGGGTATCGGTATTGTTATTGAAAAAGCATTCCAGCCGGGAGGTCGCTTGCTGAAAGAAGCAGGATACCGTGTGGAATCATTGGTTCGCATCGGGGCACTGTCGGATGGACAGGTTACATTTGCGGACGAGGAGGGCACGAACTAATATGGCACGCGAACGTATTTTTCAACGGCATCGGCATCCAATCAAAACGTTCTCCCTCGGACTACAGCACGTGCTTGCTATGTATGCAGGAGCCGTCGTTGTCCCATTGATCGTTAGTAACGCATTGGGTTTTACACAGGAACAACTAACCTATCTCATTGCCATTGACTTGCTCGCATGTGGTGTGGCTACACTGCTTCAGGTATGGGGAAATAAATATTTCGGCGTAGGGCTGCCTGTCATGCTCGGTTGTGCATTCCAGGCCGTGTCCCCGATGATTCTAATCGGGATGAACAGTGGGGTATCTGCCATTTACGGAGCGATTATTGCCTCAGGGCTGTTCGTATTGATCTTCTCCGGAATCTTTGGGAAGCTTATTCGGCTCTTTCCACCAGTGGTTACGGGTTCGGTGGTTACGATCATCGGTTTAACCTTGATTCCCGTTGCTTTCCACGATCTGGGCGGCGGTCAGGGATCAGAAGATTTTGGTAGCGGAGTTAATCTAATGCTCGGCTTCGGCGTGCTGCTCTTTATCATTCTAATGACTCGTTTTACAACCGGTTTTATCCGTTCCATCTCAGTATTGATTGGTCTGCTTGTAGGTACGATTGCAGCAGGGTTTATGGGCGAGGTTAATTTTGCTCCTATCCGCGATGCAAGTTGGTTCCACGTTGTTCAGCCGTTTTACTTCGGTACACCGACATTTGAGATTGTACCGATCCTGACGATGATTCTGGTGGCGATTGTCAGCGTGGCCGAGTCCACAGGTGTATTTATGGCTCTGGGCAAAATCCTGGACAAGGACCTGTCGTCCAAGGATCTGGCGCGCGGTTATCGCGCAGAGGGTCTAGCCATTGTGTTAGGCGGGATTTTCAACTCGTTCCCGTATACAACGTATTCGCAAAATGTAGGACTTGTACAGATGACACGTGTGAAGACACGTGATGTCATTGTGGTGGCTGGTGGAATCCTGGTGGTCATTGGATTTGTACCAAAAATTGCAGCCCTCGCACAGCTCGTTCCAGGGGCAGTACTTGGCGGAGCCATGGTGGCCTTGTTTGGCATGGTGGTATCATCAGGCATTCGAATTATCGGCAGTCAGGTTGATCTGAACCGACATGAAAATCTGTTTGTCATCGCTTGTTCTGTAGGTATGGGCCTGGGTGTTACCGTTGTGCCTGAGTTGTTCGCAGGTGCACCGGCCTGGGCTCAGATTATGCTCGGTAATGGTATCATTGCAGGCAGCTTCACGGCGATCTTCATGAACCTGCTGTTCAATGGTCTTGGTACCAAGGAAACGGCCGCCAAAATGGCTGAACAACAGGCAGATGCCATCCTTGGAGAGACGGGCAAGTCAGCTTAAATTAGCCGAAGTAGGCTAGGGTTATCATCCAGCAGGATTGTTATGTTAACTGTTATAAATAGACGATTCACAAGATGAATAATGAATCAGGTTAATCATGAAGATATACAGCATGAATGGTTTATGACATACATCATTTATGCTATGAATATTCAATCACATGAAGAAGCCCTTTTTACATTGCGAAACACCGAAGATACAGACTCAGCAGAGTCGTGTTTTCGGTGTTTTTTTGTTTTGTTTATCATCAGCATAGCGTCCAATATGCCGCTGTACAGGAACAATACAGGAACAAGACCTTATGCCGGATGTAAGAAGTTATTCACCTAATTCGATGGCAAGCCATGTTGTATGAAGGATAGACTGTTATCATGCATGGGGATATACACCAAAGAGATAAGCGATCCAATCGCTTTTTGATTACATAACAATAATTTCACTGGGAGGAACGATGAATTATCAACCTGTATTAAAACAAGATCGAATGAAGTTTCTGGATTTGTTTCGAGGGTTTTCCTTGATAGGCTTACCATTTGTAAATGTATTGGCATTGTGGGTTATGTTGAAGCCGGATACTCGTGTAGATTTTTGGATCCAACGAGCATTATATTTTTGGGTGGAGGCACGTTTTTACGATATCTTCTGTTTTTTATTTGGCCTTGGATTTTATCTTTTTCTAAGCCGGTCAGCTGCCAAAGGTCAAACCAAGCTGTTTCTCTATATCCGCAGGATGCTTATTTTATTAGCGCTGGGATATATTCATCAACAGTATCAGTCTGGAGAAGCTTTATTTCTATATGCCATCATAGGGCTGGTTGTCATTCCGTTATATTGGGCACCTCGAACTGTGAATTTGGTGATCGGTGTGGTGGGATTTATTGCAGCCGCCGCGATAGGTGTCAAAATGCTAACGATTCCTTTTTTAATTATACTGGGATTGTCAGCAGGTCAATATCAACTGATGGAGAAGATCCAGAAAGGACTTCCGTATCTGGGCAGAATCTGGTTCATTTCATTCATCGCTTCTACGGTGGGGATTGGTATCATGTGGTGGGTTGCTCCTCCGGATGCGATGAGTCCGTTTCTATACGAAGTGATTGGTGCGAGCCTGCCTGTTGCTGAGCAAGCCAATATGGATGCTGCTTTTCGATTAGAACATATCGGTGTGGCAATTGGTCCGGTGGTATCCATCTTTTATCTAAGTACATTACTGAGATTGAACCAGAACATGACCTTTTCCAAAATGTTAAGTCCCCTGCATGCATTCGGACGAATGGCCCTGACCAATTATATTGCACAGACCATCATTTTGTTAGTGGTATACCAACTCATATTTGCAGATGCTGCTGTATCGTATATGGTGTCTACCCTTGTGTGCATTGGCATGGTTATTGTACAAGTCATCGCGAGTAATCTGTGGATGCGCTGGTTCCAGTATGGGCCGCTGGAATGGGTATGGAGATGTGGTACTTATCTAAGTTTCATTCCGATCCGGAAAAAGCATTCTAAGCCACGTGTTCATGACAAAAGGGTGAGAGGTTGACTCTTTTTCCTCGTTATAATCAAAGACGATCCACATCCGGTTGAACGGAAATGGATCGTCTTTTCTTTTTGGAACACGTCTACCTTCTGCCTGAAGTTACAGATGACGCAGCTGTTTTTCTGCAAAATCGCCAACCCACGGCAGTTTTAGCCATTTCCCCTGCAGGCTGGTAACGACCATAATAAGCCAGACCACTACACCAAGCAGGGATAACAGCGATGCCACCAGTGGTCCGAACAACGGAAGGAAAGCCGATAATACATGCCCGACCATAATGATGCCAAAGACCGTTACAGATTGCAACGCATGAAATAACACGAACCGGCTCCGCTTCTCCACAGCGAGAAAGACAATCCCACCTACAAAGGTAAACAGATAACAAAGCATACCGGCAATATTTTCATCCAGACCGCTAGACGATTTCATGGGGGACATCCGGTCCAGCCTCCTTTGTCCTTTTTAACTAAGCTATGAAGGAGATGGACAGAACTGAACCGATGAATTTATTTGCCTGTGAACGGATATGGGGATGCAACACATAGGAAAAAGCAAACAGGGACAGAGCAAGCCATTGTACAGCTTACTGTGCCCCTATTATCGTTTACGATTAAAGGTTGCTTTAAACGAAATCGCTATCCGCCCTCGATCTGTCTGCGAGGGTTTGTGATCTTGCCCATTTTATCGGTGTCGTTTTCTTTGGGAACCAACCGCTCATCGGTTCTCCCTTCGTGATGATTATCATAAGCATATTCGGTCAGTTTCCATTCCGACTTGCCAAGAACGGGATCGGCCGGGAAATGTTGTCCCCGGTGCAGATGTTCCTCACGTCCGGCTTCATTGATGTAAACTCCGTCTACTTCCACCTTTTCATGCGAAAGGGGCAGCATATCTTGTTCTTTGCGGTCCATGAGACGACGCCTCCTTTGGATACCAGTAATTTAACTGTATGGGTTGTCCGTGATAATATCCCCCGAATAGTTCAGTGTTATGCTGGATATATTAATTCCGTATAGAATGGTGGCAATCTTAACATATGATTCGGAATTAAACTTTTTGGGCATGAAAACCGTTATATTCATTAGAGGAAATCGTCAAGTCGTAAGATACTTCCGAATATGCTACAATAAGATTATGATTCATTCCGAATCATATCGGGTATTTATAGTGTCAGGTACTTGCTTTCTAGCGAGGTTCCCGACCTAAAGCTTGCTTTAAGCCGCGCACACAACTTCATGGATGGCATTTAAGACTTATTCGGCATTCTCTAAACGGAGCATTCACTTTCAACGTTTTGGGAGGGAATTACAATGGCAACGAAAGGTCACAATGAGGTCAAAGAAAGTTTGAGGGAAATGACTCGGATTTTCCGTCCTAAGGATCCAAAAAAATTCGTGAAGGAGTACGTGAGAAAATACCGGATTACGGGTGGATATGAGGAAGAATTGACTTCTGTGGTTGAGCATGAGCTTGTCAAGATGGATTCTTCCGTGTCCTGAAACAACACACAACTCTGATTATACTGTTCCGATAATGAATAGAACCGTCTCTCGGGCGTTAAGCTCCGGAAGGCGGTTTTTTTTGCGTTCCTGCTGCATATATATGGGAGTACACCTACAGCGGGAAGGATGAATGCATGTGGACCCTATTTTGAAAACCAAAGAAGAGATTGGCTACATGCGGGAAGCTGGACGAATTTTGCGAAGTTGTCACCAGCATATTGAGCAGTGGATGATCCCCGGTATCACGACAGCAGCGATTAATGAGCGGGTGGAAGAGTTTCTGGCAGCACGAGGAGCCACACCGGAGCAAAAAGGGTATAAAGGATATCCTTACGCGACGTGTGCCTCTGTTAATGAAGTGGTCTGCCACGGATTTCCGGGGGAAGAGGAGCTGGCGAGCGGGGATGTAGTGACCATCGATATGGTGGTGAACAAAGACGGCTGGCTTGCTGACTCGGCCTGGACATATGGAATTGGTGAAACAAGCAGATCCATTCGCAAGCTGATGAGACGCACGGAGAAAGCACTTGAGCGGGCGATTGCTCAGGCAGTTCCGGGGAATACACTCGGAGATATTGGAAGTGCCATTGAAAGAACAGCCAGACTGTTTCGGTACGGGATTGTGAAGCCTCTTATCGGTCATGGGATTGGTCAATATATTCATGAACCCCCAAATGTTCTGCCTTATGGCAAACGTAGAACGGGCACGATGCTCACCGAGGGCATGGTTATTACGATTGAACCAATCTTTACAAAAGGCAGTTCTGGGGCCGTTGTGTGGGATGAAGATGGATGGACGGTAAGGACGGTAGATGGCAGCTGGGGGGTCCAGTATGAGCATACGGTTGCGATTACTGGGAATGGCCCCTTGATTCTGACCGATGGCACGTGAGATGAAGTCAGTGAATAAGAGGACTTGAGTTGAACTTTCTCCCAAATGCTCCATGCTGTTTTGAGCTTAAAGATAGCGGTATGGAGCGGTAGGCATGTCTTCTGAATGGATATGGAAGAGGTTTTCCATATATTCTGATCTTTCTTTTGCATAATAGCACATGTTTTCAATGTGAGAAAAATCACCAATAAATCGAGTTTTATCACCGAAATTTGGCAAAAATTTTCAAATGTAGAGTGTAATACTTTTAACTGAAATCGTTTGCAAATCAAGTTGTAGAGCGGTTTTTTACATAAAGTGAACAATTTGTGAACATGTGTCCAAAGATTGACAAAATCATACCCTCAACTTATATTTAATAAGTGATTGAAGCATATAGAATGAATTGGAAGAATGCGCAGACATGCCCTGAGCAGGAAATCACGGGAGTACTGGAAGCGTTATTTTTCTAAGCGTTCTGTATGATGAAGAGGATTATGCGTATCGTGCTGAAACGTACCTTTTGTTGCCTTTCTACCGAACGACAACGGTAATCTACGAAAACGTAAAAAAGTGGGGTAGATCAATGATGAAACAGTGGCAGGTTGCAAAGCGAATTCTCCCCTTGCTGGCGGTGTTCTCTTTGCTGCTATCCGCATGCGGGCGGGAAGACTTGTCGGTAATGAAACCTCAGGGTCCTGTAGCGCAAGGCCAATATGATCTGATGAAGTTATCCATCGCGATTATGATCGTGGTGCTCATCATTGTATTTGCCATAGCAGCCTATGTTCTGATCCGGTTTCGTAGACGAGCCGGGCAGACTGAGATGCCCGAACAGGTTGAAGGTAATTTCAAGCTGGAAGTAATCTGGACAGCCATTCCGTTATTGCTGGTTATTGTTCTGGCAGTACCGACGGTCCAAACGATTTTTGCCCAAGGCGAAGATCTGTCCAATGACAAAAATGCACTTAAGGTCCAAGTCACCTCGCATCAGTACTGGTGGGAATTCACTTATCCTCAATATGACGTAACCACCGCTCAAGATCTCATCATCCCGACCGGAACAAAAATTGCATTCGAATTAAAAACCGCTGACGTGCTTCACTCCTTCTGGGTGCCGTCACTTGCGGGCAAAATGGACACAAACCCGGATGGAACACTTAACAAGTTCAGTTTCTCTGCACCGAATGAAGGCGTTTACCGTGGTAAATGTGCCGAATTATGTGGCAGATCGCATGCTTTCATGGAGTTTAAGGTAAAAGCAGTGAGTCAGGAATCCTTTGACAGATGGGTGAACCAGATGAAAGCACCCGCAGTCCTTCCTGAAGACACTCAATTGGCTGAAAAGTTCAAAACAAACTGCCTTTCTTGCCACGCTGTTGGTGATCAAGGTGGACCGGTTGCACCTAACCTGACGGGAATCGGCGGCAAGGAATCTGTCGCAGGCATTTTGCTGAATTCTCGCGAGGGACAGGAAGAAGGTAGTCCGGTACTGGATAACATGAAAGAATGGCTCCATGATCCACAATCCGTGAAGCCGGGCAATACCATGCCGAATCCCAAAGATCTTGGGTTGACGGATGAAGAAATCGACGGAATTGCCGAATATCTGGCCAACTACAAATTGGACTATGAATAGAACAGCAAGGACGAAGAAGGGGGTACACAACCTTGGCTCATGCGCATAGCGTCAAGAGGTACAGGGGCTTGATGGATTGGATCACCACCGTCGATCACAAAAAAATCGCCATTCTCTATTTGGTTGCGGGTGGATTTTTCTTTGGAATCGGCGGCATTGAAGCCATTTTGATTCGGATTCAACTGATGAAGCCTATGAATGATTTTGTATCGGCACAGGTCTTCAACGAATTGATTACAATGCATGGAACAACGATGATTTTCCTTGGTGTCATGCCACTTATTTTTGCCATTATGAATGCTGTCGTGCCTTTGCAGATCGGGGCACGGGACGTTGCTTTCCCGTTTCTTAACGCGCTGGGTTTCTGGACATTCCTCTTTGGTGGATTGTTGCTGAACCTGAGCTGGGTTATGGGCGGAGCACCGGATGCGGGTTGGACCTCATATACGCCGCTTTCGGGCAGTGAGTATAGTGGAACGCATGGTGTGGATTTTTACACCATCGGCCTTCAGATCGCGGGTCTGGGAACGCTCATCGGGGGCATTAACTTTCTCGCAACGATTATTACAATGCGTGCTCCAGGCATGTCTTACATGCGGATGCCGATGTTTACATGGACGACATTTATTACATCTGCCATTATCCTTTTTGCTTTTCCTGCCATCACGGTAGGGCTTGTACTTTTGACGTTTGACCGTATACTGGGAGCGAATTTCTTCGATGTAGCAGGTGGCGGTAACCCGGTACTCTGGCAGCACATCTTCTGGATCTTCGGGCACCCGGAAGTATACATTCTGATTTTGCCGGCATTTGGTATTATCTCGGAGGTTATTCCGACCTTCTCGCGTAAACGGTTGTTCGGATACAGCTCCATGGTATTTGCCACCATCCTGATTGCCTTTCTGGGCTTCATGGTATGGGCGCATCACATGTTTACAACAGGTCTGGGTAATGTAGCCAACGCGCTTTTCTCCATCTCCACGATGTTGATTGCCGTACCTACCGGGATCAAAATCTTTAACTGGCTCTTTACGATGTGGGGTGGACAGATCCGTTTTACAGCGGCAAACCTGTTTGCTGTTGGATTCGTCCCAACCTTCGTTATGGGTGGTGTTACAGGCGTTATGCTGGCATCTGCTCCAGCAGACTTCCAGTTCCATGATACGTACTTTGTTGTAGCCCACTTCCACTACGTTATTGTTGGGGGACTCGTACTTGGATTGTTCTCGGGACTACATTACTGGTGGCCGAAGATGTTCGGACGTATTCTCAGCGAAACACTGGGCAAATGGACGTTCTGGACATTTATGATCGGTTTCCAATTAACGTTCTTTGTACAGCATTTCCTCGGTCTGATGGGGATGCAGCGCCGGATCGTTACATACTTGCCGAATCAGGACTTTGACCTGCTCAATCTGGTCAGCTCCGTCGGTGCGTTTCTAATGGGTGTTGGGGTTATCATGTTCCTCGTGAATATTGTAATCACAATGAGAAAACCGGCTGGCGCGCCAAACGATCCGTGGGAAGACGGCCGTACACTGGAATGGTCTATTCCATCTCCGCCGCCGGAATATAATTTCAAGCAGACGCCGCTGGTACGCGGAATTGATGCATATTGGAAGGAAAAAATGGCAGGACATACGGAGATGACACCGGCAGAACCTGTAGGTTCGATTCATATGCCTTCAGCAACGCCGTTGCCGTTTGTAATGTCAGTAGGTATCTTTATCGCCGGACTTGGCTTGATGTTCAGCAATGATGAATTTGGTAATGCATTTATGAATGTCATTTTCAACAATTATATTGTAGTTATTATTGGTCTCGTAATCACATTTGGAGCAATGGCACTTCGTTCACTTTATGATGATCATGGCTGGCATATTGAACCGGAGGATCAGGATGAGAAGGGGGCTAGAACATGACAACCTCACATGCCGAACCGGTGAACGACAAATTGCCGCATGAACCGGAGAAAGCAACGCTGGAAGGCCGTAACAAGCTTATCGCCTTCTGGTTGTTCCTTGGCGGCGAAACGGTACTGTTCGGTACACTCTTTGCTACCTTCCTGGCTCTTCGTGGCCAAACCAATGATGGACCTACGGCGAATGAACTGTTCCACCTGCCACTTGTGGCCGCTGCAACGTTCATTCTCCTGGTCAGTAGTTTGACGAGTGTATTTGCGATTCAGGCCATGCATAAGGGCAAGCGAGATGCACTAGCGTTGTGGCTTGGCATCACGGTAGTACTGGGTATGGGATTTCTCGCACTGGAAATTTACGAGTTCTACGAGTATGTGAAACATAAAGAGTTTGGCATGACCACGAGTGCATTCAGTTCAGCATTCTATACACTGGTCGGGTTCCACGGAGCCCACGTTGCTTTTGGTATTGTGTGGATCGGAATCATTATCGGTCAGCTGTTCAAAAAAGGATTGACGGTCGTAACCGCACCTAAAGTATACGTCTCCGCAATGTACTGGCACTTTATTGACGTGGTATGGGTGTTCATCTTTACGGTCGTGTACCTGCTCGGAAAGGTGGGGTAGCACATGTCGGCACAGGATAAGACAGATCAACAGCCTGTGAAACACCGTCACCGGACGGAAGGGCCACAGAAACACGTCGTGGTGTTTATCTTCTCCATTATTCTTACGCTGATTGCGTTTGCGGCTGCTTCTGCCGGAGGGGTCAACACAACCTTTATCATTATTATTTTGCTCGTCATGGCTATTCTTCAAGTATTCGTTCAATTGGGTTATTGGATGCACTTGAAGGACAAAGGGCACTTGATGCCGATTCTGTTCATGGCCTTTGGCTTTTTCGTAGCCTTTACGTGCATCATTATGGCACTCTATTGGGTCTGGTGGTAAAAGAGATGGCGGCGGCGCATTGCCGCCGTCTTTTCCCCTTTTTGGCGAATGAATCTTCACAAAGTAATGAAGGCAACAATCAAATCAGGTCACGGGGAGGTTTCCCGTATGCTCGGGTTGCAATATTTTAGCTTTAACGACTTATGGAGTCCGCTTATATTGGCTTTATTTCTGATCATTGCTGCGGCTTATCTGGTGCTTGTGGGACCGTTAAGCGAACAAATAAAGGATGCAGAACCTGCGACTGCTGCACAGAAAATCATGTTTATTACAGGGCTATTTGTCCTATATCTGGCTCAATCTGGACCCTTTAATCTGCTTGGTCACGTGATGTTTAGCTTCCACATGGTAAGTATGGCGTTCTCCTATCTGGTAGCTCCGCCGCTGATGATGAAAGGTTTGCCGATCTGGGTATGGCGCAGAATCGTACGCTGGTTGCCTACACGCCAGCTATCGTTCCTGGCTCATCCGATCGTTGCGGCAGTGCTCTTTAACGGGCTGTTCTCGCTGTATCACCTACCGATTGTACATGATTACGTCATGCTGAATTTTACCGTTCACCGGTTGTATTATATTGCACTGTTCATCACCTCGATGCTCATGTGGTGGACATTGCTGAATCCGTTGCCAGAAGGCAGACAAGCATCGGGGTTATCCAAGATCGGTTTTATTTTTCTGAATATGGTACTGCTTACGCCTGCGTGTGGATTGATTATTTTTGCGTCCGAGCCGTTGTATCAGACGTACAGCAACCCGGCAGTATGGGCTGAAGCCATGCGGTATTGTGTGTCTGGAGATTCTACGGCGTTACTTCGCTCATTCGGTGGGCCTGCGTTCTTCAACTTCCTGTCTTCCGCGAAGGAAGATCAGCAGGTCGGTGGCATTGTAATGAAGTTTATTCAGGAAGGAATCTTCGCCTCGATGTTAGCCTATGTCTTTTTCCAATGGTATCGGAAAGAGAAGCAGGAAGATGATGATGATTCTTATCCTGCAGGAGGCGCAGGGGGGCCGCTCAATCCGGCTGCCAAATAATGAAGTAATGTTCTGACAAGAGGGGGAACACACGATGGATATGTATTTTTGGCTACCAACGATCAGTACTTCTTTCATTGTGATTAGTGCAGTACTGGTGGGGATTGGATGGGTACTGATTATTCGGGGGAAACGTGAGGCTCATCAGTCCGCCATGGTAGCAGGTGCGATTGCAGCTCTAATCTTCTTTGTGATCTATATGTCTCGTACAGTGTTCGTGGGCAATACAGCTTGGGGCGGGGACCCGGATCTGGAGATCTTTTATCGGATATTTCTGATCTTTCATATTATCCTGGCTACCGTGGCAGCGATATTTGGCATCTCCACACTAGTGCTGGGGTTCAAAAAGAAGTTCGGAAAACATCGCCGCTGGGGTAAGTTCACGTCCATGATCTGGTTCGGGTCAGCGCTAACAGGTGTTATCGTGTATGTTCTTCTATATCTCTTATATCCTGGTGGTCATACACGTCCGGTGTGGGAAGTTATCCTCGGCGTATAGAAGTAGAGATATAACCTCCGGTTACTCGGACGTGCTTCACTACTCTCTTCTGAAAATATGAAAATGGACGAATCTAGCAGATCATTCGTCCACGCTTCCTCTCTCATTCATTCATAGAATGAGTTCGAGAGGGGGAAACAAAATGAAAAAAACAGTCAACGTCAGTCAGACGTATCCACGTCTTACCGTGTATTCAGAAGAGAACTACAGAGGGAGAAGCCGCATCTATCGTGGCAACACGGGTCTTCGTAACCTTGACAATATTTTGGATGGGGTGGAGAGCCTGCGCTTTTTCTCAACAAGTTCCAATGCAACACTGGTTGTGTTTACACGTCCTAACTTCCAAGGTGGATTCCGAGTCTTCCGAGGCAACACCAACTTGAGAGATTTGGATGATCTGATCCGTGGCAATGATGTGGAATCCCTGATCTCCACCAATCAACGGTTAACGCTGGCTCAGATTCGCGCAATCCGCAGGGATCGCAGTCTGCCTAGTGGTTATAACCTCGTTTAATCGTAAGTCCTCTTCTTCTAACAGGTGCTAGAGAGCGGCAAAGGGCTGTACCCGAATTGTGTTTACACAATAACGGGTACAGCCCTTCTTTTGTGATTGGGGAATGATGTTTAATCCCCGCCACCCCCACTGTCTCCGCCGCCACTATCTCCACCGCTGTCATTGCTGCTACCACTATCGCTGTTGTGATGAGAATGTGTGCCTCCTGAAGAATCCGAATCATGATGTTTGTGATCCGGTGTGTGTCTAGCATGTCGATCGTAGGAGTCATCTCCCATAATGACCGGATATCCCGAAGCAGAGTCGGTATAACCGTTGTTACGGCGGATGCGGTGTCTGCCTTTTTTGGCAGAATGACGATGAGGCTCATCCCGGAGGACCAACCAGATTACGACGATAAGGAAAAGGAGGACAAATCCGATCTCTACCAGCCAATCCATAGCTGTAACCTTCCTTTCTAGGGTTCGTTACTATAATTTATTTTAACGTAAATTCGTACTGTGTCCCATCCCGTCTTCCTGATTCAGGAAAATTAGGGGTTGACGGGATGAGAAATAGGTCTGTATACTGTGTATATTGATATATACAGTAATCACAGTAAGCAACATGAGTGAATGACAGGTGAAAGGCAGGCATGCATATGAACGAATGGAAGCAGGCGTGGTGGTTGACCCGCAGCCAGATGAGTAAGGATAGGCTCCAATGGCTATGGTCTGCATTATTCATGATATACACTGGCGGTATGAGCGGTGTGATGTTTTTAGGACAACAACAGACAGATATTATTAATCCAGTAGTGGATTCCTTCTTTTTAATCATGTTGCCATTTCAAGGGTTTATGTTCTGCAGGCGCTCCTTCCGTTACATACAGGAAGATTCTTATACGCAGATGCTGGCCTACTATCGTAGAATTCCCATTCCTGAACAAGTGGTGATGTGGTCCAGGCTACAGCAGTCTCTGATGGCGTTTACGTACAATGGAATCTTTTTCTACGGATCGTTATACGTGGTTAACCTTCATGCCGAAGGATTCCGATGGGATCAGTATCTGGCCTTTAGCCTTACCTGTACAGGTTATGGCCTTTTGGTAACAGGGTTCTATATATACGGAGAGTTTCTGAACAGTGGCAAGAAATACTTGCTTCTCAGTACGCTTTTTATACCATTTGCCATTGGCATATCCATACTGATTCGAATGTCAGGCAGTTACGGATTGCGGATTGTAATGGATGGAAGTAAATCATGGGGGCTACTTTCCCCGATCATGTGGATTTCTCTGGTGGCTGGCGTAGCGGGATTATGGCTGTCTAGTCGTTTTACGCTGAAGAAGCTGGTTCATCGGGATTTGAATTAAAATGAGAATTGAGCTTATGTACGAATACAGGATGAAACCGGCACGGTCAGGTAACAGACTGGAGTGTACCGGAGGGCGAGGTGCAAGATGTGAAAATACCCATTCAAATTAATGAAAATAGCGCTGAACCTTTATACCACCAAATTGAAAATCAGTTAAGATCGTTGATAATTACGGGTCAGTTGGGGGAGGGAACACATTTGCCGTCCATTCGTGAGTTCGCCGGAGCACTGAATTGCAGTGTTATTACGGTTAGACGGGTCTATCAGGATCTGGAGAATGAAGGCTTGCTTCGTACGAAGCAGGGGACAGGTACATTTGTGGCCCAGGTAGAAGCCGGCGACAGAGAAAATTATAGATTAAAGGCCGCACAGGAAGCGATGCAGGCAGCGGTGCAGTCCGGGAAATCGGTAGGCTGTACGGAAGAAGAGATGGAGAGCCTATTCCGGGAAGTCCTGAAGGCTATTTACGTGAAGTAAGGGAGTGATTCATACGTGGAACCCATAGCAATCCAGTTGAACGGCGTATCCAAAATGCGAAAACGCAGAGTTATTGGCCCAATTGATCTGACCATCCCGGAAGGGTATATAGTGGCTATTCTCGGTCACAATGGTTCAGGCAAAAGCACCCTTCTTAACATGTTACAGCAAGTGGTGCTGCCAGATGCTGGGCAGATTATATGGTTTGGTCAGGAACATGATGGGCCACTTCCCATTGAACTGAGACAACAGATTGGTTTTGTGGCAGATAACGCTGGTTCAGAAGAGAACCGGATAACAGCACAAGAAGCGGCCCATTTCCGGGCGTACTGGTACCCGCGTTGGGATATGAAGTTGTTCGACCAACTGATTCAGGATATGGAAGTACCTGTTGATGTGAAGCTGAACAAGATGTCCAAGGGAGAAAGGCGAAAATTTGAGATTGCAGCTGCAATTGCAGCTCGCCCAAGACTATTGCTTTTGGATGAGCCTTCATCAGGATTGGACCCCTTTGCCTGGAAAGTGATGGTTGAGCAGTTCCGTACCTTCATGGCGGGGGGAGACACCACGATTCTGATTGCCACACATATTGCAGACGAAGTCAAAAGGCTTGCGGATTACATCGTATTGATGCACCGTGGTCAGTCACTGGGGATGGCCGAGAAAGATATGGTGCTCGATCAGTGGAAAGAAGTCTGGTATGAAGGAGATTTAAGGCCAGAAAGTATTCCTGGTGTTGTGGAATCTTCTATAGAAGAGGGAGGTCTGGTTCGCGTAATTACAACCCGGGTCAGCGAGGCGCAGGAGAGGCTGGAGCTGTCCAATAACCGGGTATTGAGAATCCGTAACTTGGAATTGGATGAAGTGCTGGCATTCTGGATTGCCGGGTATGCACCCGTACAGTGGAAATAACCGAAGGGAGACGATAAATGATGAACCGATTGGAATTGAAGCAAGTCGTCAAGCAATATGCAGACAAAACAGCCGTTAATGGAGTCACGCTCAATGTAAAAGAGGGGGAGATTTACGGACTGCTCGGAGCCAATGGTGCAGGTAAAACAACCACAATGCGTATGGTGCTTGGACTGATTCACCCTGACGGAGGGAATATCCTGTACAACGGCAAGTCCTATAATACGGAGCTGCAACAGATTATGGGTTATCTTCCGGAAGAGCGCGGATTGTATCCGAAGGTGAAAGTCAGCGAACAGATTAATTACCTGGCACGACTTCGTGGCATGAATGGTAAGGACGCAGATCAGAGCCTCAAGTATTGGCTGAATCGGTTTGAGGTACCTGAGTATTACGATAAGAAGATCGAGGAGTTATCCAAAGGTAATCAGCAGAAAATGGGCTTTATCGCGGCTGTAGTGCATAGACCGCAGATTCTCATTCTGGATGAAGCGTTCAGTGGACTGGATCCTGTGAACGTGGAATTACTCAAATCCACCGTCAAGGAGCTACGTGACGAAGGCACGGCCATTCTGTTCTCAACACACCGTATGGAGCACGTTGAAGAGTTGTGTCGTCAGATCACCATTCTGCATCGTTCCAACACGGTGGTACAAGGAGAGATCAAGGAGATCAAGAGCCGGTATCCGCGTGAACAGGTATTCCTGGGTACGATTGGTAGTGTGGAAGGACTTGAACAGTTGTCTGGTGTGAAGAAAGTCGAGCGGAATGAGCGTGGGTACCTGATACATATTAGTCAGGTGGAAGCGGCTCAAGAGATTCTGAGAACAGCCATGACTCAGACGACAGTGGAACACTTTGAACTGAAGGAACCAACGCTTAACCAAATCTTTATTCGTGAGGTAGGTGAGTCGAATGAATAAAATGGGAACGATTACGGGTTTTACATTTAAAAACAAAGTTAAAACGAAATCATTCATGGTAACGACCATTGTACTTGCACTTTTAATTTCAATCGGACTCAATGTTCCGTATTTCATTACCTTATTCAACGGGGGTTCCATTGGTGGAGCTTCAAGCAGTAATCCTGTAAATATCGGTCTTTTGAGTACAGGGCAGCCTGAAGTTTCGGAGAAACTGGAGAGCTTCTCTGCGGCTCAAGGAGATCAGGCCTATCGATTCATTGCCAGTGGTGACAAAGATGAGGCTGCTCTTGCGGCGGATGTGGAAGCAGGGCTTACCGATGGTTATCTGAAGTTTGAAGCTGTTTCCGGGCAAGAGTTCCCGCAGCCCATTCTATATTCAGCAGAAGACGTATCACCTCAGATCATTGCATCCATTGAAGCAGCGTTGCAGAGTGTGAAGCTGGATGTGGTTGTGAAGGATGTACTCACAGCAGAGCAGAAGGAACTGATTACAAAACCTGTGAAGCTCACTGAGCAAAGTTTGAGTACAGATGAGAGCGGAGCAGGTACTGAGTCTGAAGGTAAAATGAGCCCGATTAACTATATTGTGGTGTACTTGCTGATCATCCTGCTGTTTACCTCAACGATGATGACAGGTAACATGATTGCCTCAGAGATCACAGCTGAGAAGAGCTCACGTATTATGGAGATTCTGATTACGAGTGTATCACCGCTCAGTCAGATGTTTGGTAAAATCATCGGTATTTTCATGGTGGGGATGCTGCAAATCGGGATCTTCGGAGCGGTGGTTGCCGGAAATATCTTGCTGCCGCATAACCGTGCAGTATTAGGTGATTTCAATATGAGTGTAAGTGATGTGAATAGTGCAGTTATTGTGTACGGACTCATATTCTACATTCTGGGTTACTTCCTGTATGCCGTGTTGTTTGCTGCCATTGGTTCAATGGTAAGCCGTACTGAAGAACTCGGTCAGGCTGTTCTGCCGATTACGATGTTGTCGCTTGTTTCCTTCTATATTGCGATCTTCAGTATTTCTACGCCGAACATTCTGTTGTTGAAAATCGCAAGCTTCATTCCATTCACGTCGCCGACCGCGATTCTGGTACGAATCGGCGCAGGAGTTGCGCCAACTTGGGAGATTCTAACGTCCTTAGCGATTCTCATCGTATCCATTATCATCTTCGGATGGCTTGCAGCCAAAATTTATCGCACAGGTGTGTTGATGTACGGTAAACGTCCAACCTTTAAGGAATTGTTTAAAGCCATGAAGGCATATAAGATCTAGGTGGAGTGTTTGAAGGTGTGTGTGTTGTCATAATTAGCAAGATATGCATATTTATCCATAAATATGCATATCTCTATTTGAAATTAGCTTGCAGCCATTGGTGGCCAATTTAATGTTGAACGCGCTACATGTTGTTTAATGGTGTTCGATTACAAAAGTCAAGAACGAATAATTACTTAGAAGTTTTATTTAATTTGGGATGGTTGATTTTTGTATAAACAAGCTAAATTACATTCCGTAGGTCGAATTGACAATAAGTTAAGTAAATTACCTTTGTTTGTTACTAAATTTATTGAAAGTAAGAAGCATAGGCTTTTAATTGGCTGATTACAGAGAAATTTACCACAGTTCAACAAAGAACAGAAATTGAATTATCCATGCTAGAAATATTAACGATATGTGAAAAAGAAAGCTTCCTTTGGAACGATAATCTAAGAAAAATTAAAAGGACATAAGAGGGCTATAATCTATAAAACTTTATTTTAGGGTTGACAATATATAAAATTTCAAACAAAATACATGCTATAGCATATATTAAATTCATATGCATAACTTTATGAAAGAGGGGTAGATATGTTCATTTTTATCACAGTTTTACAGGTTCTATTAGGTGGTTTTTTCCTTTTTACAGGAAGCAAAATTATTTCCGGTAAAATGGCCAATGAGTTTAAACGTTTTGGACTGCCATCGTTCTTTAATGTTTTGACTGGTTCGTTCGAGATTGTGGGGGCAGCTGGTATGATCGTTGGCATCTGGATGCCTGTCGCAGCAATTTTAGCTGGTTTGCTTCTAGCCGGAACAATGCTTGCTGGAGCGCTTACTTTAATAGTCTTAGCTAAAGATCCGATTCAGAAGGCCATTCCAGCACTCATTTTGTTCATACTTAGCTTGATTGTATCCATGTATCATTTTTTCTAAACGAAATTAACGAATTTTTGACGGATTTCATGTGTAACCTTTGAGAGATCGACTATATTTGATTTAAGAAAATGATAAATGAGGGTACTGCAATGGACTTATATAATATTACCGGCTTCTTGATCCATCGTACAGATGTTAAGCTTACAAACTATTTTACGAAACAATTAAAGCCCTACAAGGTGACACCGGAGCAGTGGAGCATTATCTCCTGTCTTGATATGGATAAAGCTATGACTCAAAAAGAGCTGGCGGAGGCCATCGATCGGGATCAAACAACGGTAGTGAGAATGATACATTCTTTAGAACGCAAGGGCATGGTTCGACGTATTGTTCATGATCAGGATAAGCGCTCACATTATTTATATTTGTCCTCTAAAGGTCAAGAAGTTAAAGGAAAGCTGTTGTTAACAGTTAAAAACGCGCATGACTATGTTACACGAGGTTTGGAACACGATGAATTAAATCAGTTAAAAATGATATTAGATAAACTGTACCGAAATGTGCAAGAAGATTAGTTAGACTCTATACCAGAGGATGAATCATGACAACTACATGCCGAAGCACAAAATTTGTGAGATTTTTTCCGAATGAAGCCGCAAGAATAAGGATCCAGCTTCTACTTACTTTAGAAGGAGCTATCAGAAATATATGGTCGAATATCATCGTTCACTGGATATTTAATTCCATCAATTCGATTATCCCAGCAATATTTTTAGTTGTACTCAAGCTGATAGGAGCTGCTTGATGTTTTCCTGAGCATATTACTAGAGAAAGAAGGGGAGGAAAGATCATTGGATTATGATTCTAACTGGTTTTGAGATAGCGGCAATTCGCATACGATTAAGTATTTATGTTTCTGTAGAAGAATAGAAGACGGAATGATTTTAATTTAAATGAATAAAGTATTCTAAAATGAGACTGTTATCTAATACTAGATAGTGGTCTTTTTGCTATGTATAATTAAGAAAAAATATCGCAAAAATCCGTATATATTAGCATGCATGAATATGCAAAATGAGTTTTGCGCTTTTTCCTACTTATCATGAAAATATGTCCTGATAGATAAGCTTTATTGATGACTTTTTCTCACTAATTATGACAAGTGTTGTGCTGTGTCGGTGGTCATATTAAATCGAGTTCAGGAGAGGGTCGATGATCATGCAGCAGTTAAAAGGGTTCTATATACAGTTTTTGAGGGAACCTCTGTGGTTTAAAGCATTGATCGATCCTGACTACACTACTACTTTCAATTGTATTTAGCAGTTCAGCCTTTTCAGAGCAGGGCAACTACCAAAGCATCTCTAAATTAGCTATCGCTATTTTCTTCGTCGCATATGGAGTGAAGCTGTGGGGCAATCCCAAGGTTTCTATAGCATTCTTTTTCCTAGAACTGATCAGTATCTATTTATCTTGAAATAGCTCAGACTTTGCGAATATCTAACATTGAACCTATATGATTGTTTCGTTTTATGGTTTCTTACTTTAATGAGAGTAATGAAGGAAGGGAGTGTTACTCCAGTTTTGTAGTGGCACCAATTCCCATCTTTAACCGTAGTATCTAAGTATGTCTATTCTATTAAAAAATGGATTGGCAACTATATTCAATAAAGGAGATTACATAACATGAAGAATTGGAAACGCATGCTCTTGTCTCTTACAATCTCGGTAGGATTGCTCGCGTCTGCAGTACCAGCCATGGCTGCTCCACAAGGAACTTCCGTAAAGGTTAATGATCAAGCTGTGAAATATGCTACAGGAGCACCAATCCTGGAGAAAGGTACAACATTGGTTCCACTGCGGACTACGCTGGATGCTATGGATGTGAAGCTAACAACTGCGACAGATGATACGATCACGGCTGTAGTAGATGGTAAAACGATTACACTCAAAAGCAAGCTTACACGGATCAACGGTGTAACGTATGCTCCAATCCGCATCGTCGGTGATGCAGCGGGTTATGAAGTTCGCTGGGATGCTGCAACGCGCACCGTGCTGCTGGTATCCAAAGGTGGAGCAACTGAAACTGCTCAAACCGGTGGACGTGGCTTCATGTGGGAAGTTGAAAGCAATGGCAACACCGTCTATCTGGTAGGGTCCATGCATATTGCGGATGAGAGCTTCTATCCATTGCGTCCGGAGTTTGAAGAAGCCTTTGCGGAAGCTGACTATCTCGGGGTAGAGATTGATATTAGCAAAGCCGCTGACGAAGAGCAGCAAAAGCTGGTGCTAAGTCTGGGTTCGTATCAAGATGGAACAACACTGAAAGACCACATTTCCAGTGAAACGTATACTAAGCTGGGTGATGTATTGAAGAAAAATGGTCTGGAGTCTAACGCTTTGGATGCATTTAAGCCTTGGGTGGTAGAGAGCACACTTGCAAGTTTGAAGTCCACAACGGCAGGATACGAAGCGTCAGCAGGAGTGGATCTGTATTTCATCCAGAAAGCGATCGAGCGCAAACTTCCAGTTATCGAGTTGGAGAGTTATCAATCTCAACTTGGCATGTTTAACGACTTTTCCAAAGAAACACAAGAGGAAACACTGAAAGCGACAATCGAAAACTTCGACGTGTTGGATAACAGTGTGAAAGAAATGGCTGAGATGTGGAAAACGGGTAATGACGAGCAACTGCTTGAACTGACAAACAGCTTCTCCACTAACGAGGAATATAACAAAGCAATGCTGGTTGATCGTAACATTGGTATGGCGGACAAAATCGATGGTTACTTGAAAAACGGCAAAGGTGAGGAGTATTTCATTGTTGTTGGTGCGGCACACTACTTGGGCGATCACGGCATCGTGAAACTGCTTGAGGATAAAGGATATAAAGTAGAACGGAAATAAATATAGATTACTATAGAAGGTAACCCTTTCGTCTCGAATATAAGAGTTGAGAGGGTTGCCTTCTTATATATAGAAGAAAGACAGATTTAAATAAAGAAGATTAAGCTGCAGGATAATAAAATTGAACCTAAGAGTTCATGGTAGATTGAAGGTCCTTAATATGGTTAGATCGTGGATTTGATAAGTTTTGAAATTAACTCTTTACAAGTGTGTGTTCTACATGGTATATTCTATTTCCGGCCAAAAAAACACGAGATACACGGTGCGGCAAGCGATTGAAATAAGCTTCGAAAGAAACTTGAAAAAAAAGCTTGCAAAGTTGGTGCGGATATGATATTATATGAGAGTTGCTGAAGAGAACAACATTCAGTAACGAAACAAGTTTGATCTTTGAAAACTGAACAACGAGTGAGTAAACATTCTGCTTGCAGAATGAAACGCGAAAGTTTGATCCAAGCCTTGGCTTGGATCGGCTGGAGCACAAATGAGATTTTTAATCTCGTCAGATTCAAAATGAGCTTATCGCTCTTTTCAATACTTTATTGGAGAGTTTGATCCTGGCTCAGGACGAACGCTGGCGGCATGCCTAATACATGCAAGTCGAGCGGACTTGAAGAGAAGCTTGCTTTTCGGATGGTTAGCGGCGGACGGGTGAGTAACACGTAGGCAACCTGCCCTCAAGTTTGGGACAACTACCGGAAACGGTAGCTAATACCGAATAATTGTTTTCTTCGCCTGAAGGAAACTGGAAAGACGGAGCAATCTGTCACTTGGGGATGGGCCTGCGGCGCATTAGCTAGTTGGTGAGGTAACGGCTCACCAAGGCGACGATGCGTAGCCGACCTGAGAGGGTGATCGGCCACACTGGGACTGAGACACGGCCCAGACTCCTACGGGAGGCAGCAGTAGGGAATCTTCCGCAATGG